>DATDDC010000057.1:0-2792 GCA_036523995.1 Anaeromyxobacter sp. | reverse complement strand
GATCGCAGGACGAACTGCGCGTCCTGTCACGATCCGCACTCCTCTCCGGCGGGGAAGCTCATCAAGCCGAAGCCCCACGAGCCCTTCAAGGACCGCTCCTGCGAGGCCTGCCACGAGCGCGCGAAGGTCCCGGGAGAGGTGGTCCTCACGGAGAGGAAGGAGAAGCTCTGCTTCACCTGCCACTCCGAGATGGAGAAGCTCGTGAAGAACGCGTCGGCCCACGCGCCGGTCCGCGCTGCGGAGTGCACCTCGTGCCACGACCCCCACGCCGCCGCGAAGGACAAGCTGCTCAAGGCGCAGGGGGAGAAGCTCTGCTTCCGGTGCCACGCGGAAAAGGCGGACATCCCCGAGCGGAAGCACCAGCACGAGCCGCTCCTCGAGAAGGCCTGCGGGGCCTGCCACGCGGCGCACGTCGCCGCGGGGAAGGGGCTCCTGCCGAAGCCGGAGAAGGAGTTCTGCCTCGACTGCCACTCGGCCTTCCGCAAGAGCCTCGCGGGGAAGAAGCTGCACAAGCCGGTGGCCGCCGGCCGCTGCGGGGATTGCCACGACCCGCACGGCACGCTCGCGCCGCGCCTCCTCGTCCAGGAGGTCCCCGGCCTCTGCGTCCGGTGCCATGACCTCGCCGCGGCGACGAGGAAGCACAGGGGCATCGACGTGGCGAGCGCCAACTGCACCACCTGCCACGATCCCCACGGC
Organism: Anaeromyxobacter sp.; assembly: GCA_036523995.1. Classification (GTDB taxonomy): domain Bacteria; phylum Myxococcota; class Myxococcia; order Myxococcales; family Anaeromyxobacteraceae; genus Anaeromyxobacter. Next base: position 2,096 of record DATDDC010000057.1, on the reverse strand, counting down.
GGCGCCGGCGGCGCGCCCGGGCTCCGCTACGCGCTCCTGCACAAGCCGTACGCGAACGGAAGCTGCGCGTCGTGCCACGCCGGGAGCGCGAACAAGGAGCTCGTCCGGGCGGGGCCCGATCTCTGCTGGACCTGCCACGAGAAGCAACGAAAGAAGGAGTTCGAGGGGCCGGTCCACCACTACCCGCTCACGTCGGGCAAGCAGTGCGGCAACTGCCACTCGCCCCACGGCGCGCCGGCGAAAGCGCTCCTCTACCGTGCTCCACCGGCCCTCTGCGCCGATTGCCACGGACAGGAGTTCGCGCGCGAGAAGAAGTTCAAGCATCCCCCCGTCGAGGAGGGCTGCGACACGTGCCACGCCGTCCACACGGCCGGACAGCCGAAGCTCCTCGCCGAGGGCCTCAGGAAGCTCTGCCTCGATTGCCACGACAAGGTCCCCACCACCCATGCGCACGGGATGGGCCAGGGGAAGTACGTGGACGCCGTGACGGGGAAGCACATCGACTGCGTGAGCTGCCACTCTCCCCACGGATCCGACAACGAGAAGCTCACGAACGCCGATCGGAAGTCGGAGCTGTGCAAGCGGTGTCACAAGAAGGGCCAGCACGAGCTGTAGCCGCCGGGCGGCGCGCGGGGGCGGGCGGAGCGTCGCCCGGAGCGAGGCGAGGGGGCGCCGTGCGCCCGCTCCTCGCCGTCGCGCTGGTCCAGGCGCTTGCGTCGGCGCCGTTCGCGCGCGCGGGGCCTCTCTCGCGGTCCGACCAGGGGAGTGTGGTGCTCCGCAACTTCACCGCCGGCGCCGGCGTGCCGCCCGTCACCTTCCAGCACTGGCGCCACCGCGCCATGTACACGTGCCGGGTGTGCCACGTGGACGTCGGCTTCGCGATGGAGGCCGGCGGGACGAGGGTCTCGGCCTCGACGAACCGGAGCGGCTTCCACTGCGGGGCATGTCACGACGGCAAGGCCACGCGCGGCGGGAAGCGGATCTTCGCCTCCTGCTCCGAGGGTCCCTTCGACGGTCGCCCCGCCGCCTGCGGGCGCTGCCACCGGGCCGAGACCTCCTCGGCGGAGGCATCGGAGGCGTTCGACGAGTTCGCCCGGCCGCTGCCGCGCACCGCCGCCGGCACGATCGACTGGGACGAGGCGGAGGCGCGGGGCCTGCTCGCGCCGGCGGACTCGGTCGAGGGCGCCTCCGTCGCCCGCAGGCCGCTGCCCTACGAGAAGGAGATCACCATCGCGCTGAAGCGCACGGCCGGGATCGTCTTCTCCCACAAGAAGCACGCGCGGTGGAGCGGCTGCGAGCTCTGCCACCCCGAGATCTTTCCCATGTCGCCGAGCGCGTCCTTCCGATACTCCATGCAGCGCATCATGGGCGGCGAGCACTGCGGCGCCTGCCACGGCAAGGTCGCCTTTCCGCTGAGCGACTGCGACCGGTGCCACACCGAGCGGCCGAAGGCGGGCCGGTAGCGCGCGAGCGCGGGCCCTCGCGCCCCTCGCGCGCCGGGCCCGGACAGGGTCGCTAGCGCCGGCTTCGGCGGCTCCGGCGCGCCAGCCGCTCGATGGCGAGCACCCAGGCGTCGAGCCCGAACCGGAGGAGCCCCTCCACGTCATCTTCGGTGAGGTCGTCGGCTTGAGAGGTGATAGGCCGCGCGCGCGGCGTCCCGCCGGCCCAGCCCGGCGGAGCGCAGGAGGCGCAGCACGGACTCGATGTGGCGGAGGCGCCTCGGGCCGAAGGGCGCCGTGCTCGCCAGGAGGCGAGCCGCGTCCCGGTGCGCGAGGAGCCCCCGGCGGACGTTGCGCGCCATGAGGATCTTCCGCCTCTTCCTGCTCCGCAGCGCCTACACCCGCGAGGCGCTGGAGCGCATGGCCGCGGCCAGCCGGTTCGGCCGTTGCGACATCTCCGAGCAGGGCATCGGGTTCGAGCTCCGGCTCGCGAAGGACGCCGCGAGGGCGTGAGCGGCGGCGCAGCTCGTGGCGCCGCCCGGGCCTGGCGCGCCTTGGCCCTCCCCGCTACACCGGGAGGATGAGGCCGGCTCCGCGGCGGCGAGAGGCCACGCCATGACGGCGGGCCGCGAGCTCCTCCCCGGGTTCGCCGACGAG
>DATDDC010000056.1:0-15092 GCA_036523995.1 Anaeromyxobacter sp. | reverse complement strand
AATTCAGGAAAGATGCCGAGGCTTTTTACGCCTCTGAGGTTTTATCCACTAACTTCAAGGATTCTGAAGCTGCCGTAAAGCTTATCAATGAATATAGGACGCAGTGCACGAGCGTGCCACCGCACAGGGAGAGCCGCGCGGCGCAGCGGTGGCACTGTCTCGTGCCGGCGGTCGCGATCATGCGCCGCCGCGTCCATGTCGGGGCACCTTCGGGCCGAGCGAAGCGACGCCGCCGCGACGGCCCGCTCCGGCCCACGCGGAGACGGAGGCCCACGGTAGGGGCTTCGAGCGAAGCGACGCCGCCGCGAGGGCCCGCTCCGGCCCGCACGGAGGCGCAGGCCCACGGTAGGGGATTCGAGCGGAGCGACGCCGCCGCGAGGACCCGCTCCGGCCCGCGCGGAGACGGAGGCCCACGGTAGGCGATTCGAGCGAAGCGCCGCCGCCGCGAGGGCCCGCTCCGGCCCGCACGGAGGCGCAGGCCCACGGTAGGGGATTCGAGCGAGAGCGCCGCCGCGAGGGCCCGGACGTCTGGGTTCACTCTCAGGCAAGCCCGGCGATCCCGATCGGCTGCCCGGTTCACCTGTTCGGGTCTCTAGGTGGCCCGCGCCTCGGAGGCCGAGGCGTCGAGGGACGCCAGCGCCGACGAGACCGTGGCGATCCGCGCGAACCGCCCCGCCAGCACGAGCTCGGTCCTCTCGCGGATCTCCGCGGGAGTGTAGACGCGGCCGCTCGCGTGCTTCATCGGGAAGGTGAGCGTCGCCTCGGTCACGAAGTCGACCCGGTACCCGAGGTCGGAGGCGTGCCGCGTCGTCGTCTCGCAGCACTGCTCGGTGCGCAGGCCCGTCACGATGAGCCGACGGATGTGCCGAGCCTCGAGCCATTCGCGGAGCCCGCTCTCCACGAGGGCGCTGTGGACGTGCTTGCGGAAGAGCGCGTCCGGCGGCCCCGGCACGAAGTCCATGAGCCGGACGTGGCCGCTCGCCGGGTCGAAGGGACCGCCGCTGCCGGGCTCCTCGTGCAGCACGTGGACGATGGGGACGCCGCGGGCCCGGCAGCCCGCGTCGAGCTCGAGGAGGCTCCTGCGGAAGCCGGGCAGCTCGTCCTCGCGCCAGTAGGACCGGTGCTGGAACGATTGCTGGACGTCGATCACGAGCAGGGCGGTGCTCATCCATGTCCTCCGGTGCGGGGCGCGAGGCGGCCGCCGGCGATCATGCTCCGGCGCGGCCCGGTGCGCGCGCACCAGGCGGGACGCGGCCCCTCGCACGCATCCGGGCCCGGCCGCGCGCCGCTACGCCGACTCGCCGGCCACTCCCGCCGGCTCGAGGGCGCGCCCGCGGCGTCCGATGGCGAGCGCCATCCCGGCCGCGACGAGGCACATGCCGCCCGAGGTCATGAAGGCGAGCTGGTAGGCCCCGAGCTGCGTGCGGATGACGCCCGCGCCGAGCGCGGCCACGCTGGCGCCGACCTGGTGGGCCGCCATCACCCAGCCGAACACGATGGGCGCGTCGTCCCTGCCGAAGGCGTCGGTGGCGAGCCTCACGGTGGGAGGAACCGTCGCGATCCAGTCGAGGCCGTAGAACACCGTGAAGAGCGAGAGGCCCGCGCCCTGCTCGTGGAGCGCGTGCGGCAGGAACACGAGCGAGAGGCCGCGCAGGCCGTAGTAGGTGAAGAGCAGCCAGCGGCTGTCCCAGCGGTCCGAGAGCCAGCCGGAGCCGGTGGTCCCGGCGAGATCGAAGATGCCCATGAGAGCGAGCATCCCGGCGGCCTGGACCTCGGGGATGCCGTGGTCCATGCAGGCGGGGATGAGGTGCGTGCCGATGAGGCCGTTCGTGCTCGCGCCGCACACGAAGAAGGTGCCGGCGAGGAGCCAGAAGTCGCGCGAGCGGCTCGCCCTCAGGAGGGTCCGCACCGCGAGGGCGGCGGGGCTGCCCCGGCGCGCGGGAGGGGGAGGGCTCGCGGCGTCCGCGCCGTAGGGGAGGAGGCCCACGTCCGCCGGCCGCTCGCGCACGAGGAGGAGGGCGATGGGCACGACGAGCACCGCCGCGCCGCCCACGAGGTAGAGCGCGGAGCGCCAGCCCTGGTGCTCCGCCAGGCGCGCCAGGAGGGGCAGGAAGAGGAGCTGGCCGGTGGCCGTGCTGGCCGTGAGCGCGCCCAGGACGAGGCCGCTCCGCCTCGAGAACCAGCGGCCCACCACCACCGCGCCCATCACCGTGGCGACCATGCCGGTGCCGGCGCCCACGAAGAGGCCCCATAGAAGGATGAGCTGCCAGGGCTCGCGCACGCGCGTGGCGAGGAGCACCGCCGCGGCGAGGATCACCAGGGCGAGGGACATCGTCCGCCGGATGCCGATGCGCTGGGCGATGGCCGCGCAGAAGGGGCCGATGAGGCCGTAGAGGAGGAGCCCGAGCGACACGGCCGAGGAGGTCGTGGCGCGCGACCAGCCGAACTCGTGCTCGAGCGGGACGAGGAGGACCCCGGGCGTGGCGCGGACCCCGGCGCTCACCATCAGGGCGAGGAAGGTGACGCCGGCCACGATCCACGCGTAGTGAAGCCTGGTCTTCATCGCTTTCCTTCCTTGCGGGCGAGCACGCGCGTCCAGAAGGCGAGCGTGTCGCGCAGGATCCGCGCGCTCAGGGCCGGATCGTCCACCGCCCGCGACAGGGCGATGGCGCCGGAGATCCCGGCGAGGAGCGCCGGGGAGAGCTCCCTCGCGCGCCCCGGCGAGAGCCGCTCGAACCGGGCGAGCAGGTCCTCGATGCCCTTCGTGTACGCGCGGCGCACCGCAGCCGGCTGGCGCACCATCTCGGTCATGAGGGCGGGGGCGGGACAGCCGGTCTCGGGCTCGTCGCGGTGCGCCTCGGTGAGGTAGCGCCGCACGATGGCTGCGAGCGCCTCCCCCTTCCTCGAGCCCGCGGCGGTCGCCTCCTGCACCGCCGCGGAGCGGAGGAAGGCGTGCGCGCAGGCCTCCGAGACGAGCGCGTCCTTGCTGTCGAAGTGGGCGTAGAAGCTGCCGTGCGTGAGGCCCGCGTCGCGCATGACGGCCGGGATGGCGGTCCCGCCGATGCCGCGGGCGCGGATGGAGCGGGAGGCGATGCGGAGCACGCGGTCGCGGCTGGCTGCGGCCTCTTCTCGGGAATGGCGGGCCATCGGTTTATCTGATGAGCGTCATATAACGGTCCGCGGCCCCGCGCAAGGCGCCGCGCGGGCCGGGCGGCCCGGCCGGCGGGGCCTCCACCTCAGGGTATCTTCTCGCGAAGGCCGAGATGGCTTCCTCGAGGGTCCGCGCCTAGACTCCAGTCTCCACGGCGCGCCCGGGCCGAGGCCGGCCCCGGGCCGCGCCGGACGCGGAACCTGTGGCCAGGAGAAAGAACCGTGCGTGAATACCGGATCGCGGCCATCCCGGCCGACGGCATCGGCCCCGAAGTCATCTCCGCAGGGCTCGAGGTCCTGGACGTGCTCTCGGCGTCCGACGGCGGCTTCCGGCTCGCCGTCGAGCACTTCCCCTGGGGCTCGGAGCAGTACCTCGCGCACGGCCACTACATCCCGGAGGGCGGCCTCGAGAAGCTGAAGAGCTTCGACGCCATCTTCTTCGGCGCGGTGGGCGACCGGCGGGTGCCCGATCACGTCTCGCTCTGGGGGCTGCGCCTCCCCATCGCCCAGGGCTTCGATCAGTACGCGAACGTCCGCCCGGCCCGCCTCCTCCCCGGCGTGCGCAGCCCGCTCGCCGAGGCGAAGGAGATCGATTGGGTGGTCGTCCGCGAGAACACCGAGGGCGAGTACGCCGGCCACGGCGGCCGCGCCCACCGCGGCCTGCCCATCGAGGTCGGGACCGAGACCGCCGTCTTCACCCGGGCCGGCGTGGAGCGCATCCACCGCTTCGCCTTCGAGCTCGCCCGGAAGCGGCGCAGGAAGCACCTCACTCTCGTCACCAAGTCGAACGCGCAGCGCCACGGCCTCGTCCTGTGGGACGAGATCTTCTTCGAGGTGGCGAAGGGCTACCCCGACGTGGAGACGGACCGCGAGCTCGTCGACGCGGTGACGACGCGCATGGTGCTCCGTCCCCACACGCTCGACGTCCTCGTGGCGACGAACCTCCACGCCGACATCCTCTCCGACCTGGCCGCGGCGCTCTCGGGGAGCCTCGGCATCGGGCCGACGGCGAACCTGAACCCGGAGCGGCGCTTCCCCTCCATGTTCGAGCCCATCCACGGCTCGGCCTTCGACATCGTGGGGAAGGGCATCGCGAACCCCATCGCCACCTTCTGGACGGCGGCGCTCATGCTCGAGCACCTGGGCGAGGCCGCGGCCGCGAAGCGGCTCATGGTGTCGATCGAGGCGGTCACGGCCCGCGGCGTCCTCACGCCGGACCTGGGCGGCCGCGCCACGACGGCGGGCGTCACCCGCGCCGTCTGCGACTACATTCGAGGCTGACCCCCACCCCGAGGTCCCCAAAGGACGGCACCATGACCCTCACCCGGACGCTCGCCCCGATCCTCGCCGCCGCGCTCTCCGCCGCGGCGCGCGCCGAGACGAACGAGATCCGCTGCGCGCAGCAGTACGGCCTCAGCTATCTCGCCCTCATGATGATGCAGGACGGGAAGCTCGTGGAGAAGCACGCCAGGGCCATGGGCCTCGGCGACGTGAAGGTGACCTGGGCGAAGCTGGGCGGGCCCGGCGCCATGAACGACGCGCTCCTCTCCGGCGGCCTCGACTTCGCCACGGGCGGCGTCCCCTCCCTCATCACGCTCTGGGCGAAGACGAAGGGCTCGCCCATCGAGGTGCGCGGCGTCGGGGCGCTCAACGACATGCCCGTCCAGCTCGTCACCTCGAACCCGAAGGTGAAGGCCGTGAAGGACTTCGGGCCGGGCGACAAGATCGCCGTCACCACGGTGAAGATCTCCACGCAGGCGCTGCTCCTCGAGATGGCCGCCGCCAAGATCTTCGGCGAGAAGGAGTACGAGAAGCTCGACCCGCTCACCGTCTCCATGCCGCACCCCGACGCCATGGTGGCGATATTCACGGGCGCGGTGACGGCGCACTTCTCCTCGCCGCCCTTCCAGTACCAGGAGGTGGCGAAGCCGGGCATGCACGTGGTGACGTCGAACTACGAGATCCTGGGCGGGCGGGCGACCTTCAACGTGGTGTGGTCCACCTCGAGGTTCAGGAAGGACAACCCGAAGGCCTACGCCGCTTTCGTCGCCGCCCTCGAGGAGGCGACGGAGGCGATCAAGAAGGACAAGCCCGCCGCCGCGGCCATCTACAAGCGGATGAGCAACACGGCCGAGAGCCTCGAGGAGCTCGTGAAGGAGCTGTCCGATCCCGAGGTCGAGTTCACCCTCACGCCCCACAAGACGCTCGTCACCGCGGAGTTCATGCACCGCATCGGCCGCATCAAGGTGAAGCCCGCCACCTGGACGGACCTGTACTTCGACAACCTGCGCGGCCGCGACGGCAGCTAGGGCCGGCGCGCACCCATGGACCCCGGCCGGCCCCAGCCCCTCGTCGACGTCCGCGGCGTCACGCTCCGGTACAAGACGCGGGAGCACCTCGTCACCGCCACCTACCGGGTGAGCTTCCAGGTGTTCCCCGCCGACCGCTTCGTCATCCTCGGCCCCTCCGGCTGCGGGAAGAGCACGCTCCTCAAGGCGGTGGGCGGCTACCTCGAGCCGACCGAGGGCGAGATCCGGCTTCAGGGAGAGGCGATCCGCAGGCCCGGGCCCGATCGCGTGATGGTGTTCCAGGAGTTCGATCAGCTCCTGCCCTGGAAGACCGTGAAGGAGAACGTCACCTTCGCGCTCACGGCCAGCGGCAAGCTCTCCGGCAAGGCGGCCCGCGAGAAGGCGAGGCACTACATCGACAAGGTGAACCTCACCAAGTTCGCGGACAGCCTGCCCCACACGCTCTCCGGCGGCATGAAGCAGCGCGTGGCCATCGCGCGAGGCATGGCCATGGAGCCCGCCGTCCTCCTCATGGACGAGCCGTTCGCCGCGCTCGACGCGCTCACCCGCCGCAAGATGCAGGAGGAGCTGCTCCGGCTCTGGGAGGACACCCGCTTCACGGTGCTCTTCGTCACGCACTCCATCGTCGAGGCGGTGCGCGTCGCGAACCGCATCCTGCTCCTCTCGCCCCACCCCGGCCAGGTCCGGGCCGAGCTCAACAGCACCGGCCAGGACGAGCTGCCGGGCGGCGAGAGGCTCTCGGAGCGGATCTCGCGGATGCTCTTCGCGGAGGACGTGGAGCCGGAGGCGACCCCCGATGCCTGAGGCGAGACCCCCCGAGCGCCCCGAGCTCCTCGCGGAGGTCGAGGCGAAGAGCTTCGGCGTCGTCGAGAAGCCGCTCTCGCGATGGGAGAAGCTCTACGGCGCCTCCTGGCTCCGCAAGGCCTTCCTGCTCCTCGCGCTCGCGGCGGCGTGGGAGCTCTACGCGCGGCGCCTCGACAACGCGCTCCTCTTCCCGACCTTCTCCGCCACGGTGGAGGCCTTGTGGCACGCCGTGGCGAGCGGCGTCGTCCCGGCGCGCACCTGGGCCTCGCTCCGCGTCCTCTTCCAGGGGTACGCGGCGGGCCTCGTGCTCGCCGGCCTCCTCACGGCCTTCGCCACCGCCACGCGCATCGGCACGGACCTGCTCGAGACCCTCACCTCGATGTTCAACCCGCTGCCCTCCATCGCGCTCTTGCCGCTCGCGCTCCTCTGGTTCGGGCTCGGGAACGCGAGCCTCATCTTCGTCCTCGTGCACGCCGTGCTCTGGGCCGTCGCGCTCAACACGCACGCGGGCTTCCGCTCGGTGTCCCAGACGCTGCGCATGGTGGGGCGGAACTACGGCCTCTCCGGCCCGCGCTACGTGGCGCAGATCCTGGTGCCCGCGGCCTTCCCGAGCATCCTCACCGGCCTCAAGATCGGCTGGGCCTTCGCCTGGCGCACCCTCATCGCCGCCGAGCTCGTGTTCGGGGTGAGCCAGGGCTCGGGCGGCCTGGGCTGGTACATCTTCGAGAACAAGAACCAGCTCGAGATCGCGAACGTGTTCGCCGGCCTCTTCACGGTGATCCTCATCGGCCTCTTCATCGAGAACGTCGTCTTCCAGAACGTCGAGCGCCGCACGGTGCGGCGCTGGGGCATGCAGCAGTGACGGGCGGCGGCGCCCGCGCGCCCGGAGGGAAGGACCCATGACCACGCGCCACCTCATCGCCCTCATCCCCGGAGACGGCATCGGCCGCGAGGTCATCCCCGCCGGCGTGGCGGTGCTCGAGGCCGCGGGACGGCGCCACGGCATCGAGTTCGGCTGGAAGGAGTACGACTGGAGCTGCGATCGCTACGTGAAGACCGGCGCCATGATGCCCGACGACGGCCTCGAACAGATCCGGCCCTCGGACGCGATCCTGCTCGGCGCGGTGGGCTACCCGGGCGTGCCCGATCACGTGTCGCTCTGGGGGCTCCTCCTCCCCATCCGCCGCGGCTTCGGCCAGTACGCCTGCGTGCGGCCGGTGAAGCTCCTCCCCGGCGTGAAGACGCCGCTCGCCGGCCGCACCGCCGAGGACATCGACTTCGTCATCGTCCGCGAGAACAACGAGGGCGAGTACTCGAGGATGGGCGGCCGCATCTACGAGGGGACGGACGCGGAGGTCGTCATCCAGGAGGCCGTGTTCACCCGCCGTGGCGTGGACCGGATCATCGAGTACGCCTTCCGCCTCGCCGAGAAGCGCCGCGGCCACCTCACCTCCGCGACCAAGTCGAACGGGATCTTCCACAGCATGCCGTACTGGGACGAGCGGTTCGCCGCCGCCGCCGCGCGGCACCCGCGGGTGAAGACCGCGCAGTACCACATCGACATCCTCTCCGCGCACTTCGTGCAGCACCCGGACTGGCTCGACGTGGTGGTGGGGTCGAACCTCTTCGGCGACATCCTCTCCGACCTCGGCGCCGCGGTGGCCGGGTCCATCGGCGTCGCGCCCTCCGCCAACGTGAACCCGGAGCGGACCGCGCCGTCGATGTTCGAGCCCGTGCACGGCTCGGCGCCCGACATCGCGGGCAAGGGCGTCGCCAATCCCGTCGCCACGATCTGGGCGGCGGCGATGATGCTCGATCACCTCGGCCACCCCGAGGCCGCGGCCGCCGTGGAGCGCGCCATCGACACGGTCCTGTCCGAGCCGAGGCTCCGCACGCGCGATCTGGGCGGCTCCGCCACGACGCGCGAAGCGACCGACGCCATCGTGCAGGCAATATCCTAATGGTCTCGGTTCGGTCGGCGCTGCGACCTTTCCCTACACCGATAGCGAAAGTCAACCTCTTTTCCCCATCGGTGGGTATTGGGTATCCTGGGGCGACGGAGAGGGGACATGGCGGTACCCGGAAAATCCCGCGAGACCACCGGCTTCGAAGGCGGCGTGGCCGGCCTGGGCCTGTCCGATCTCATCCAGCTCAACGCGGCAAACCAGTTCTCCGGCTGCTTCACCGTTCGCTACGCCGACCGCGTCGGCCTCATCTTCTTCCGCGACGGGCAGATCGTGCACGCCGAGCAGGGCGGGAAGACGGGCCAGGACGCGTTCGTCGACATCCTCGAGTGGCCGAGCGGGACCTTCGACGTGGAGCCCAACGTCGTCCCGGCGCGCCGCACCATCCAGAAGACGTGCGAGCACCTGCTGCTCGATGCGCACCGGGTGCTCGACGAGAGACGAGCCCCGCCGGTGCCGAAGGACGAACCGCCGCCCGCTCCGGATCCGGCGCGCGCGCCGGCGACGAGGTCGAGCACCGTCGACGTGGTCCGCTCGGTCGCCGACGTGACCTGCGCGGTGGTCCTCACGCGCGAGGGCCAGCGGCTCGGCCAGGGCGGACACGAGGAGGAGGCGCTCGCCGGCCAGGCCGGGTACCTCGCCCTGACCGGCGCGGAGCTCGGCGAGATCTTCCAGGCGGGCGAGCTCAAGGCGGGGACGGTGCATGGCACCGAGCATCACCTGCTGCTCTACGCCACCCGCACGCACTACCTCGGAGTCTCGACCGCGCCGGCGACCGACCCCGACGCGGTGGACTCCGCCATCCGGGCGGCCCTCTCGAAATCGCGCTAGCCGGAGGAACGGTCGTGCAGACGTTGCTGCGGCAGCTCAACTCGGTCCCAGGCGTCGTGGGGAGCATGGTCTGCAGCCCCGATGGCCACCTCCTCGCCCACGCCTTCCCGCCCTCGGTCGACCCGTCCACGCTGGAGCGAGCCGCGGCCTCGATCACCGAGCGCACCGCGGCGCTGCAGACGGCCCTCGGGCCCGTCGGAACCATCGACCTCCGCTACACGAGCTCCCGCATCGTCGTGAAGGTCATGGCCGGCGCACGGGTGCTCTTCCTCTGCTCTCCCACCATCAACCTCCAGCTCCTCTCCATGTCCGCCGTCGGGGTGCTGCGCCAGATGGACAGGCTCGAGCCTCGGGCCGCCGCCGCGCCACGCCGCGCCGCCGCGCCGGGTGCGCTGTACCAGGCGGTCCAGCTCGTCGAGGCCCTCATCCAGCAGAGCGGCGGGGATCGCATCCGGCTGCGGGGGCAGATCGCCCTCAAGGCGGGGTTCACCCTCGATCTCATCGACGAGGACACGCCCGACGATCCGGTGAAGCTCCGCAACCTCAAGGCCGCGGCGCGCGCGGTCCTGGGCCAGGATCTCTAGCGCTTCAGGAGGACGCCCGTGACCTTGTCGATCCGAGCCAAGCTCGTCATGGCCATCGTCGTCACGCTCGGTGTCGCGGCGGCCGGCAGCGCCCTCCTGGTCCGCCAGCTCTACCTGCGCACGGCGCGCGGGGCCGCGGCCGACGCGCTGCGCGGCGCCTCGGCGGCGTACGCGGACCTCGAGAAGAACGAGGTCGAGAAGATCACGGTCGTCCTCGACGCGCTCGTGGCGAACAAGGAGCTCCGCGACGCGTTCGCGGCGCGCGACCGGGACCGGCTCCAGGCCATCGCCCTCCCCATCCACACGGTGCTGAAGAAGGACCACGGCATCGCCCACTGGAACTTCGTGGACGCCGAGACGAAGAAGATGTTCCTCCGGCCCCACCTGCCCACCAAGTACGACGACGTCATCGAGCGGCCCGCCCTCAACAAGGCCATCGCGCGCCGCGAGAACTCGGTGGGGAAGGAGCTCGGCAAGAGCGCCTTCGCGCTGCGCGTGGGCCGGCCGTTCTGGGGCGCCGACGGCTCGCTCATCGGCTACATCGAGCTCGGCACCGAGATCGAGTACTTCCTCGACCGGATGAAGGCCCAGACGGGCAACGACTTCGCCATGTTCGTCCAGAAGCGCCTCCTCGACGAGTCGGAGTGGGCGCGCACGCGGGCGCTCCGCAACATCAAGAACACCTGGAACGACTTCCCCGAGGTGGTGGTGACGAACAGCACCAGTCCCGATCAGCTCCTCGACGAGTCGGCGTTCGGCGTGTCCGATGCGGCCGGGAAGGTCCTCGAGGAGGTGGAGAAGGACGGCCGGGTCTTCGCGCGGGGCGTCTTCCCCATTCGCGAGTCCACCGGCAACCTCGTCGGCGGCCTCGTCGTCCGCCACGACATCACCGCGCTGCGCGCCGACATGTCGGCCGGCCTGGTGAGGGCGCTCGCGGTCCTCATCCTCCTCGCCCTGGCCGCTTCGATCCTGGTCTACCCCATCGTCGACCGGCTCATCTTCCGGCGCCTGCGTACCATGATGGGAACCATGGAGGACATGTCCGTCCGGCTCGCGGGCGGCGATTACACCGCGGGAAGCGTCCAGCGGGCGGTGCGCAAGGACGAGATCGGCGGGTTCGAGGCGTTCTTCGGGGACTTCCTGCGCCTCGTCGGGAACACCCTGCGCACGCTGTCCGAGCGCAGCAAGGCGCAGCAGGCGAGGCCTCCTGCTCCACGCCCGCCCGCACCTGTCGTGAAGTAGAGCCGCCCCCCGCCGCCACCGCTCCCGCCGTCCGCTCCCGCGGCGCCGCCCCCACGAGGCCTCGTCATGAGCCTTGTGGGGCCGGCCGGTTCCTGCCACGATTCCGGGCCTCGTCCCGCGGGCCTCTTGCCGCGCCCGCGAAGCCCGGAGGACCGACATGGACATCCGCCGCGCCCTGGTATTCCTCGCCTGCACCGCCCTCGCCGCTCCGGCGCTGGCCCAGCAGCCGTCGGGCACGCTCGACCGGATCAAGCAGACCGGGACGATCTCGCTCGGCCACCGCGAGTCGTCGATCCCGTTCTCGTACTACGACGACAAGCAGCAGGTGGTCGGGTACTCGCACGACTTCCAGATGAGGGTCGTGGACGCGGTGAAGAAGAAGCTCAACCTGCCCAACCTCCAGGTGAAGTACACGCCCGTCACCTCGCAGAACCGCATCCCGCTCGTCCAGAACGGGACCATCGACATCGAGTGCGGTTCGACGACGAACAACCTGGAGCGGCAGAAGCAGGTCGACTTCACGACGACGCTCTTCGTGGTCGGCACCCGGCTCCTCACCAAGAAGAACTCGGGCATCAAGGACTTCCCGGACCTGAAGGGGAAGAACGTCGTCACCACCGCGGGCACCACCTCCGAGAAGCTCATCCGCGCGATGAACGACGAGAAGAAGATGGGGATGAACATCATCTCGGCGAAGGACCATGGCGAGTCGTTCCTCACCCTGGAGAGCGGCCGCGCCGTCGCGTTCATGATGGACGACGCCCTCCTCGCCGGCGAGCGCGCCAAGGCCCGCAAGCAGGGGGACTGGGTCATCGCCGGCACGCCGCAGTCGAAGGAGGCCTACGGCTGCATGCTCCGCAAGGACGACGCCGAGTTCAAGAAGCTCGCGGACGAGGTCATCGCGGCGGCCCTCAAGAGCGACGGCGAGAAGGAGTTCAAGAAGTGGTTCCAGTCGCCGATCCCGCCGAAGGGCGTGAACCTGAACCTCCCGCTGACCGACGACATGAAGGAGCTGTTCAAGAACCCGAACGACAAGGCGTTCCAGTAGGCTACGGTCGGCGCACGTCGCGGCAGGGCGGGGCGGCGCGAGCCGCCCCGCCGTGTTTCGAGGAGGCGGAGACCCATGGGCGAGATGAACTGGCGCGTGTTCTTCGAGCAGGCGCCGTCCGGCGGTGGGGCGACCTACCTGGACTGGACGCTCCAGGGGCTGAAGCTCACGGTGCTGCTGGCGATGGCCTCGTGGTGCATCGCGCTCGTATGGGGGTCGGTGATGGGCGTCTTCCGGACGCTGCCCAACCGGATCCTCTACGGGATCTCGACGGCGTACGTGGAGGTGTTCCGGAACGTCCCGTTGCTCGTCCAGCTCTTCATCTGGTACTTCGTCATGCCCGAGCTCGTCCCGGCGGGCCTCGGCGACTGGTTCAAGCAGATCGACCCGTTCCTGCAGCAGTTCCTCGCCGCCACGCTGTGCCTCGGCTTCTTCACCGGGGCGCGCATCTGCGAGCAGGTCCGCGCCGGGATCGAGTCCCTCGCGAAGGGACAGAAGGCGGCGGGCCTGGCCCTCGGCTTCACCCTGCGGCAGACCTACGACTACGTGCTGCTGCCCATGGCCTTCCGGATCATCATCCCGACGCTCGCGTCGGAGATGGTGAACCTGGTGAAGAACTCGGCGGTCGCGTCCACCATCGCGCTGCTGGAGCTCGCCGCCATGGGCAAGCAGCTCCTCGACTACACGGCGCGGGCCTACGAGTCGTTCATGGCGGTGACGCTGCTCTACATCGCGGTGAACCTCGTCGTCCTCGGCTTCATGCGCTTCCTCGAGGGGAAAGCGCGGGTGCCCGGGTTCATCGGCGGCGGAGGGCGCTAGCCGTGTACGACTTCGACTGGAGCTCGGTGCGGCCCGCCCTCCCGTTCATGTGGGACGGCATGAAGGTCACGCTGAAGATCACCGTCCTCGCCATGTCGGTCGGGATCGCCCTCGGGACGGTGATCGCCATGGTGCGGCTCTCCAAGAACCGCGCGCTGTCGGCGTTCTCCGCCTCCTACGTGAACCTGTTCCGGTCGGTGCCGCTCATCATGGTGCTGCTCTGGTTCTCGCTCATCGTGCCGGACGTCATCGCCCGGCTGTTCAACCTGTCGCGCATGGCGAACGTGCAGGTCATCTCCGCGATGGTCGCCTTCTCGCTGTTCCAGGCGGCCTACTACGCCGAGATCATCCGGGCCGGCATCCAGTCGGTGAAGTCGGGCCAGATCGGCGCGGCGCTGGCGCTGGGCATGACCTTCGGTCAGGCGATGCGGCTCGTGGTGCTGCCCCAGGCGTTCCGGAACATGACGCCGCTGCTCCTCACGCAGACGATCATCCTCTTCCAGGACACCTCCCTCGTGTACGTGATGCAGGTGCGCGACTTCTTCGGCGCGGCCAACATCGTGGGCACCCGCGACGGGCGCCAGGTCGAGATGATCCTGTTCGCGGGCGCCGTCTACTTCGTCGCCTGCTTCGTGCTGTCCAAGCTCGTGAAGCGGTGGCAGGAACGGCTCAGGGTGGTGGCCACATGATCGACATCCAGAACGTCAGCAAGGTCTATCCGAACGGCTTCCAGGCCCTGAAGAGCTGCTCGACGCACGTGGAGAAGGGCGAGGTGATCGTCGTCTGCGGGCCGTCCGGCTCCGGCAAGTCGACGCTCATCAAGTGCGTGAATGGCCTCGAGGACTTCCAGGAGGGCGAGATCGTCGTGAACGGGATCTCGGTCGGCAGCAGGAAGACGAACCTCCCCAAGCTCCGCTCGCACGTGGGGATGGTCTTCCAGCACTTCGAGCTGTTCCCGCACATGACGGTGCTCGAGAACCTGACCGTCGCGCAGACGAAGGTCCTCGGCCGCAAGAAGGAGGAGGCGGTGGAGCGGGGCCACAAGCTCCTCGACCGCGTCGGCCTCAGCGACCACGCGCCGAAGTATCCGGGCCAGCTCTCCGGCGGCCAGCAGCAGCGCGTCGCCATCGCACGCGCGCTCGCCATGGACCCCATCTGCATGCTCTTCGACGAGCCCACCTCCGCGCTCGACCCGGAGATGATCAACGAGGTGCTCGACGTCATGGTGGAGCTGGCGCGCGAGGGCATGACCATGATGGTCGTGACCCACGAGATGGGCTTCGCGCGGAAGGTCGCGCATCGCGTGGTCTTCATGGATCGCGGCGAGATCGTGGAGGACGCGCAAAAGGACGAGTTCTTCGAGCGCGCGCGCTCGGACCGGGCGCGGCAATTCCTGTCGAAGATCCTGCATCACTGAGGGTGCGGATCGCCGACGGGCGCGGAGCGTCGGGCGCCCGGAGGCGGGGGTCCCCGCGGACCCCGCCCGCGGCGGGGCCAGGCTTTCCCGTGGAGTCTCGCGGCCCTCCTTCCTATTTCACCAATGGAGAATGCCAGTCCATCGCGTCCCACGGTGCTGGGACTCGGACCGCCTGCCGCGCAATCCACACATGGCGCTACAGTGGCCCCTCACGCGCGCCGATGTGCGCGCAGGGGAGGATCGGTTATGCGGACAGTGAAGCAAGCGGTGTTGGCCGCGGCCCTGGCGTGCCTGGTGGCGCCCAGCGCCGCGAGCGCTTGGGCAGTGACGGGCGCAGTCGTATGCGGCGACTCGGCGGTCGGCGTCCAGGGCGTACAGGTGACGATCGGCTATTGGGGCCATCCGGACTATTCGAGCTACACCGGGCTGACGGACGCGAACGGGGTCTTCAGCATCCCGGTCCCGGACGCGCTCACCGATGCCAGCGTGCACCTCGTCTACGGCACGTACACGGCGGACTACGGCCCCGTCCCCGTCTCGAACTATTCGATCGGATCGTTCTCCATCCCTGCGGACTGGTGCGCTCCGCCGCCGCCTCCTCCTCCCCCGCCGCCGCCGTCGTGCCCCGCCCTGGAGCTGCTCCGGGAGGGCGCGTTCTGCCTGTCGAAGCCGTTCGGGAGCCCGAAGGCCGAGTGCTCCGCCTTCGGCCTCGTGCCCGTCGGCTCGGACGATCTCTCCGGCGGGCTGTCGACCACCGCCACGACGACCGCGAGCGTCGCGCTCGTCAAGGCCGGCCTCTGCTACAACCTCTACGTGGGCGTGACGCAGGGTGAGACGCTGAACGCGCCGTACAACCAGGGCATCTCCCACGTCACGTACTGCAACTGTCCCCCCGAATAGCGCCGCGATCGCCGGAGCGTTCCG
>DATDDC010000055.1:0-9728 GCA_036523995.1 Anaeromyxobacter sp. | reverse complement strand
CGTCTTCGTCGTACCAGCCCTCGCGCATACGCCCTCCATCACGCATCGTGAAGCTCGGTGAGCGCCGTCACGGGCACCACTACGTTCACGCCGTCCGCCATCCGGACGATCCCGAACTCGCTCCGCCGGTCGCCCGAGTCGGACAGCGCGACGAGGATCCCGACGAGCTCCACGTCGCCGCTGATCTGCTCGCGCACGCGTCCGGGCTCCGGGATGAAGACGTCGCGGACGCGGAAGCGCACCCGCAGTCCCGGGCTCCGTCCCACCGCCTGTCCCGTCGCGCCCACCATCTCGACGGCGACGGGAGCATCGTCCATGCCAGCGCGCTTCCTCCGATGGATCGGGCAACTCGGGCCCGTCGCCGAAGGCGGCGCTGCGAGATCGTTCAGTCCCGGTCGGGAGGCGCTGCGGAGCGATCGTCCGCGTTCGTGCGGCGCGACCGCTCGGCGGCGGCACTGACCTCGTGGGCAGGTGCGCTGCCGTTTCGGTCAGGCTCGTCCGAGCGAGCCCAGCCGGGCGCGATCCGGAGCGCGCGCATCTTCTTGTACAGGCAACGCTCGCTGATCCCGAGCCGCGCCGCGAGCTCGCGCCGCGTTCCGCCGGCGCTCTCGAGCGCCCTTCCGATCAGGCGGTGCTCGAATCTCCTCAGCGCCTCGCCGTACGGGATCCCCTCGGCGCAGATGGCGGCCCAGGCGCCCTCGGCGGCGGCGTCGCACGCACGGTCGAGCCCGCCCTCGTCCTCGGGAGGGAGCGGAAGGTCGGCGAGCTCCAGCGTGTCGCCCGCCCCCTTGGCGAAGAGCATGCGCTGCACCAGGTGCTCGAGCTCGCGCACGTTTCCGGGCAGGGGGGCCTGCGCGAGCCGGGCGGCGAGCGCGGGCTCGACCGAGCGGATCGGGCCGTAGAGATCCTGATGCCGTCGGGCGAGCGCGAGGACGAGCGCGGCCATGTCCTCGCCCCGCTCGCGCAGGGGAGGGAGCCGAAGCTGGATCACGTCGAGCCGGAACAGCAGGTCGGCCCGGAACGCCCCCTTGGCGACGAGCGACTCGAGCGGCGTGTTCGTGGCCGCGATCGTGCGGACGTCGACCCGGTGCTCCCGGTCGGACCCCACGGCCCGGACGGTCCGTCGCTGCAGCACGTCGAGGAGCTTGGGCTGAAGCGAAAGCGGGAGGTCGGAGATGTCGTCCAGGAACACCGTCCCGCGATCGCCCGACCTGAAGAGCCCGAGCCTCTCCTCGACCGCGCCCGAGAAGGCCCCCCGTGCGTGGCCGAACAGCTCGCTCTCCGCGACCGAAGCAGGGATGACCGCGCATGGCGCCGTGACGAAGGGGTGGCGGGAGCGCTTGGGGTCCAGGCGGTGGATCGCCTCGGCCACGACCATCTTCCCGGTCCCGGACTCGCCCTCGAGGAGGATCGTCGCATCGCTGACGTGCGCCACTCTCCAGATCTGCTGCAGGAGCGGCACCATCCGCGGCGCGCGGGTCACGAGCCCGAGCCCCTCGAAGATCCGGACGAGCTCGTCAGGCGTCGGGGGCGAGGTGGAGGTCGGAACGGCGTCCATGCTGCGACCGTATCTTCCGCGGCGCGCGTGCGCGCTTCGGTGGATGCCACGCGCGAGCGGCCCGGGCGAGCTCCGCGGCTCGGCGCGCGCGATCGTGACTGCACGTATGGGGGAGGCGCGCACCATTCGCGGGCGCCGCCGCCGAGCGGGGCGCGATGGGCCCATCGCCGCATGCTCCTGGGCGGTCAGCGAGGTAAGAGCCCGCTTGCGAGGCGGCGTGGCCCCGAGCTCGCGGGGCGGGCGGCCCACGTGCGGCGAGGGTGCGTCCCGCCGGGGGACTCCGCGGACGAGCGAGGCACCGGGGCTCCGCGCCGGCTCCCCACCACGCGGCCAAGAGGTCCGCCGCTTCGGCCGATCCATCCGCCCCCCGTTGCCAGCGGTCCCCTTCACGGACCGCAACAGTGTTGGGAAGGCGACGGAGGGCGACTGTGACCGTTCACCGCGGCCGAAGCCGTCGAGCGGCCCGCCGGGAGATCGCCTCCTTCGAACGACGGACGGGCGCGGACGTCCCAGCCGCGTGACCTCCGCGCCGGCAGCGACCCCGTGGACGAGGGAGGCCGCCCGCGAGGCGCCGCTGGATGACCCGAGGCCCCTTGACGCAGGAGATCGGCGCCTGCTACGAATTAAACCGGCTGGCCGGTTTTTTTCGGTTCGCGAGGGAGCGACGCCCTTGAAGAAGGCGCTGAGCGCCAAGGAGCTCCTCCGGAAGCACGCCATCGGGCGCGCCGCGGCGAAGCTCTTCGACAAGAAGGGCTATCTGGAGACGAGCCTAAAGGACATCTCGGACGAGGCGGAGCTCAGCAAGGGCGCCATCTACTACTACTTCTCGAGCAAGCACGAGATCCTGTTCTTCATCCTCGACACGTACATGGACAGCCTCCTCCACGGGCTGAAGGAGGAGCTGCGCGGCGTCGCACCCGGCGTGGCGCGCGTGGAGCACATCACCCGCCGCCACCTGTCGCTGTACAACAACCGGGTCCCCGAGGCGAAGGCCCTCCTCCTCGACGCCGCGAACCTTCCGGCGAAGGACTTCGCCGTCATCGCGGCGAAGCAGAAGCGCTACGCCGGCAGCCTCGTGGACGCGCTGGGCGAGTACTTCGACGGGAAGATGCCGAGGGTCCACCTCAAGGCCATCGCGTTCATCCTCTTCGGGATGTGCAACTCGGTCATGCACTGGCACGACCCCGAGGGCCCCATCAAGCTCGACGAGCTCACCGGCATGTGCCTCAACATCTTCCTGCGGGGCACCGCGCACTACGTCGGGACGAGCGGCCGTCGGCGGGCGGAGAGCGCATGACGGAGCGCGCGGACGAGCTGCTCGCGATCCTGGCGTCCATGGTGCGGGTCCGCCGGGTGGAGGAGCGCCTCTCGGAGCTATTCACCCAGGGAAAGATCCCCGGGTTCATTCACGTGAGCATCGGCCAGGAGGCCGTTCCGGCGGGCGTGTGCTCCTGCCTGGAGCGCGACGACGCCGTGCTCACGACGCACCGGGGTCACGGCCACGCCGTGGCGAAGGGCATCGATCTGAAGCGCTTCATGGCCGAGATCTTCGGCCGCCGCACGGGCTTCTGCAAAGGGAGGTCGGGCTCCATGCACGTCGCCGACCCGACCGCGGGCGTGATGGGCGCGAACGGCATCGTGGGGGGCGGACTCCCCATCGCCCTCGGCACCGCGCTCGCCTCCCAGTACCGCGGCGAGAAGACCGTCACCGTCTGCTTCTTCGGCGACGGCGCCTCGAACGAGGGCACCTTCCACGAGTCGCTGAACATCGCGGCGCTCTGGAGCCTCCCCGTCCTCTTCTGCTGCGAGAACAACGACTGGGCGCAGTTCACGCCGCAGAGCCGGTACATGAAGGTGGAGGGCGTGGCGAGGCGCGCCGACTCGTACGGCATGCCGGGCGTGTCGGTCGACGGCAGCGACGTGCTGGCGGTCCGGCGCGCCGCGGCGGAGGCGGTCGCTCGGGCACGGCGCGGCGAGGGTCCCACGCTGCTCGAGTGCAAGGTCCGGCGCTGGTTCGGCCACTACGTGGGCGACCCGCAGAAGTACCGCCCCGCGGACGACGTGAAGGCGGCGAAGGCGCTGGACCCCATCGAGCGGCTGGTGAGCCGGCTCGCCGGCTCGAACGCCCTCGGGACGGACGGGATGCAGGCGATCGAGAGCCGCATCCAGGCGGAGATCGACGCCGCCGTCGCCTTCGCCGCCGAGAGCCCGCCCGCCGACCCCGCCGACCTCCACCGCGACGTGTACGCCTGATCGCGCCCCGAGAGCCCCGGGCAGCGTCACCGGAGAACGCTGACATGAGGGAAACGCGCTACGTCAAGGCCATCAACGAGGCGCTCCTCGAGGAGATGGCGCGCGACGAGCGCGTCTTCATCGTGGGAGAGGACGTCGGGTTCGGCGGCGGCGCCTTCAGCGCCACCCGCGATCTCCTCCAGCGCTTCGGCGAGCGGCGCGTCCGCGATACCCCCATCAGCGAGGCCGCCATCGTCGGCATCGCCACCGGCGCCGCCATGCGCGGCCTCCGCCCGGTGGCCGAGATCATGTTCGCGGACTTCCTCACGCTCTCGATGGACCAGATCGTGAATCAGCTCGCGAAGGTCCGCTACATGTTCGGCGGCACGTACCGGATGCCCGTGGTGATCCGAGCCGCCTGCGGTGGCGGGCTCAACGCCGGGCCGCAGCACTCGCAGTCCCTCGAGGCGTGGTTCGCCCACGTGCCCGGCCTCGAGGTGGTGATGCCCGCCACCCCGCACGACGCGAAGGGCCTTCTCAAGTCCGCGATCCGCGACGACAACCCGGTCCTCTTCCTCGAGCACAAGGCGCTCTACGCGTCGAAGGGCGACGTCCCGGAGGAGGAGTACCTCGTCCCCATCGGCGAGGCCGACGTGAAGCGGACCGGGAAGGACGTGACCATCGTGACGGCCTCGCGCATGGTCCACCATTCGCTGGAGGCGGCCGCGGCCCTCGCCGCCGAAGGGATCGACGCGGAGGTGATCGACCTCCGCACCATCAGCCCGCTCGACAAGGACGCGATCCTCCGCTCCGTGCAGAAGACCTCGCGGCTGGTCGTCGCCCATGAGGCGGTGAAGGCCTTCGGCTTCGGCGCCGAGATCGTGGCGATGATCTGCGAGGAGCTGCCCGCCTCGATCCGTCCTCGCGTGGCCCGCGTCGGCGCGCCGTTCGCGCCGGTGCCGTTCGCGCAGGAGAAGCAGTACCTCCCCTCCGCGGCGGACGTGGTCCAGGCGGTGAAGCGCGTGATGGTCTCCTGAGGGAACGCCCGTGGCCATCGAGCTCCAGATGCCCAAGATCGGCCTCACCATGACCGAGGGCAAGGTCGTCGAGTGGCGGAAGCGCATCGGCGAGCGCGTCGAGAAGGGCGAGGTGGTCTTCGTCTTCGAGACCGAGAAGACCACCTACGACGTGGAGTCCCCGAGCGCGGGGTTCCTCGCGAGGATCGTGGTCGAGGAGGACCAGACCGCGCCGGTCGGCGCGGTGGTCGGGCTGCTCGCGGAGCGGGAGGGCGAGGTGGTGGAGCGGACCGCCGAGACGGTCGCGACCGGCGCGCCCGGGGCGGCGCCCGAGCCGGGCCCTTCGGCCGTGGCTGCGGGCGCGGCGCCGGAGGGAAGGCTCGTGAAGCCGTCCACCATGCGTCGCGTGATCGCCGAGCGCATGGTGGCCTCCAGGCGCGAGGCGGCGCAGACCGAGATGTCCGTCTCGATCGACGCGAGCGGGCTCCTCGCCATGAAGGAGGCGCTCGGACCCGCGGTGGAGGCCGAGGCCGGCGTCCGCCTCACCGTGACCGACATCGTGCTCGTGGTGACCGCGTCGGCGGTCGCCTCGCATCCGGACCTGAACACCCGCTGGACTCCGGAGGGGATCGTCTACCTCGACGCGATCCACATGGGATTCGCCCTGGCCCTCGACGACGGGGGCGGGCTCGTCGTGCCGGTCATCCGCGACATGGCCCGGAAGACGCTGGCGCAGGTGGCGAAGGCCCGGGCGGAGCTCGTCGAGCGCGGGCGGAATGGCCGGCTCGGCCCGGACGAGATGAAGGGGAGCACCATCACGGTCTCGTCGCTGGGCATGTTCGGGGTGGAGGAGTTCACCGCGATCCTGAACCCGCCGGAGAGCGCGATCCTCGCCGTCGGCGCGATCGCGGATCGTCCGGTGGCGGTCGCGCGGCAGGTGGCGGTGCGGCCGGTGATGAAGGTGACGCTGAGCTACGACCATCGCGTGATCGACGGCGCGTCGGCCGCGCGGTTCCTCAAGACCTTCCGCGAGCTCGCGGAGGACCCCTCGCCGCTCCTCGCCTAGGCGCGGGACGGGAGATCGAGACCGATGACGCCGGCCACGACCGAAGGTCCGATCCTCAGGTGCGAAGGCATCGGCCTCTCGTTCGGCAGCGTCCGCGCTCTCGAGGACATGACGTTCGACGTCGGCCCAGGCGAGCTCGTGAGCATCATCGGCCCCAACGGCGCGGGCAAGACGAGCGTCATCAACACCATCACCGGCTTCTACCGGCCGACCTGCGGGCGCATCCGCTTCAAGGGAAGGGACATCACCGGGCTGGCGCCGCACAGGGTGAGCCGCGCCGGGATCGCGAGGACCTTCCAGAACACCGAGCTCTTCTCCGGGCTCACCGTCCTCGAGAACCTGCTCGCGGCGCGGCACATGTACCTCCGGAGCAACCTCCTCTCCTGCGCCCTCTACTACGGGCTCGCCGAGCGCGAGGACATCCTGGCGAGGGAGGTCGTGGAGGACATCATCGATCTCCTGGAGCTGGAGCCGATCCGCAAGCAGGAGGTGGCGACGCTCCCCTACGGCCAGCGGAAGCGGGTCGAGCTGGGGAGGGCGCTCGCCCTCGAGCCGGAGCTGATCCTGCTCGACGAGCCCACCGTGGGGATGAACCTCGAGGAGAAGGAGGACATGGTGCGCTTCATCCTCGACGTGAGCGAGGAGAAGGGCACCACCATCGTGCTCGTCGAGCACGACATGGACATCGTGATGGACGTCTCCGACCGCGTCGTCGTCTTCGACTTCGGCAGGAAGATCGCGGACGGGGCGCCCGCCCGCGTGAAGCAGGACCCGCGCGTCATCCAGGCCTACCTGGGCGACGCGTGAGCTCGAGCGCCGAATGGCCGACCTCGACACCTACGCGAAGCTCCTCCTCTGGAACCGCGATCACGCTCGCGACCGGGTGGCGCTGCGCCGCAAGGACCGGGGGATCTGGAAGAGCTTCACCTGGAGCGACTGCAGCGAGCAGGTGCGCCTCATCTGCCTCGGGCTCGTGGCGCTCGGCCTCGAGCCCGGCGACAAGGTCGCCCTCATCGGCGACGACGAGCCGGAGGGCTTCTGGGCGGAGGCCGCCATCCACTCCGCGGGCGCCGCCATGGTGGCGATGTGGAGCGACTCGATGCCGTCCGAGGTCGCGTACGTCCTTCAGCACTCCGACGCCCGCTTCGTCATCGCCGAGGACCAGGAGCAGGTCGACAAGCTCCTCGAGATCAAGGAGTCCATCCCCGCCGTGCAGAGGGTCCTCTTCTGGGATCGCAAGGGGATGCGCCGGTACGACGATCCCATCCTGCTCGGCTTCGACGGCCTGCGCGAGCTCGGGCGGCGCCACGGCGAGGCGCACCCGGGCGCCTTCGAGGAGCGGGTCGCGCGGACCCGCGGCTCGGACGCGGCGCTCATCTGCTACACCTCCGGCACCACCAGCCTCCCCAAGGGCGCCATCATCACCCACGACGCGATCCTCGCCTCCGCCCGGCGGATGCAGGAGACCTGCCCGCTCGCGGCGGGCGAGGACGTCATCACCACCCTCGCCACCGCGTCGATCTTCCACTCGTGGTTCGCGGGCTATCACTACATGAGCCGGGTGGTGATCAACTTCCCGGAGGAGCCCGAGACGCTGATGCAGGACATCCGCGAGATCTCCCCGCGGTTCCTGCTCATCACGCCGCGCCAGTGGGCGAGCCTCTCCTCCATGACGCAGACCCGGATCGCCGACGCCGGGTTCCTGAAGCGGACCGCGTACGAGCTCTGCCTCCCCGTCGGCTACCGCGTCGCCGACCGGCGGTCCAGCGGCCGGCCGGTCCCGCTCGGCTGGCGGATGCTCCACGCCCTCGCCGACCTCGTCGTCTTCGCGCCGCTGCGCGACAAGCTCGGGGTGACGAGGACGCGCTACCCGTTCACCGGCAGCGCCTTCCTCTCCCCGGACTTCTTCCGCTTCTTCCAGGCGGTGGGCATCCAGCTGCGCCAGGTGTACGGGAGCACGGAGGCGGGCGTCGTCAGCATGCACGGCGAGGGCGACGTCGACAACGACAGCGTCGGCCGGATCTGCAGCGGCGCCGACGTACGCATCTCCGAGGCTCAGGAGATCCTGGTGCGCGGGCCGAGCATCTTCTCGGGGTACTACAAGGACGAGGAGAGGACGGCGCAGGCGATCCGCGACGGCTGGTTCCACACCGGGGACTCCGGCTACGTGAACGAGCGCGGACACCTCCACTACCTCGATCGCATCGACAACCTCGACGAGCTGCGGAACGGCCACCGCTACGCGCCGGCCTACGTCGAGGGGAAGCTCAAGTTCAGCCGCTTCATCCAGGACGTGATGGTCGTGGGCGGGAAGGGCCGCGACTGGCTCGGCGTCATCGTCAACATCGACTTCGAGAGCATCGGCAAGTGGGCCGAGGCCCGCGCCCTCTCGTACACGACCTTCGCCGACCTCTCGCAGAAGGAAGAGGTGGGCGAGCTCATCCGCGGCGACGTCGACCGGGTGAACCAGGTGCTCCCGCCGCCGGCGCGGGTGCAGCGCTTCGCCCTCCTGCCGAAGGAGTTCGACGTCGACGAGGGCGAGATGACCCGGACCCGCAAGCTGAAGCGGCAGTTCCTGGCGGTCCGCTACGGCGAGCTCATCGAGGCCCTCTACGACGGGAAGGCCGAGGTGCCGATGGTCACCGAGGTGAGGTACCGCGACGGCCGCAGGGCGAAGCTCACCACCCGGGTGAAGCTGCGGTCCGTCTACGGGGCGCCGGCCGCGGCGAGCGACGAGGTCGCCCCGGTCCGCGAGGCGAGGGCCTAGAGCGTGCTCACCCTGAGCAACGTCGAGGTGAAGTACGCCGGGGTCATCCTGGTCCTCCGCGGCGTGTCGCTCGAGGTCCCCGAGGGCAAGATCGTCTCGCTCCTCGGCAGCAACGGGGCCGGGAAGACCACCACGCTCAAGGCCATCTCCGGGCTCCTGCGCACCGAGCTGGGCGCGGTCACGGCCGGCGCCATCGAGTACCAGGGCCGCCGCATCGACCGGCTCGACGCCGAGCAGATCGCGAAGGCGGGGATCATCCAGGTCATGGAGGGCCGCAAGGTGCTGAAGCACCTCACGGTCGAGGAGAACCTGCGGCTGGGCGGCTACATCCGGCCGAACGGGAGCGTCCGCCGCGACCTGGACATGGTCTACGACTGGTTCCCCAGGCTGCGGAGCCGCCGCGAGGCGGTGAGCGGGTATCTCTCCGGCGGCGAGCAGCAGATGCTCCTCATCGGCCGCGCCATGATGGCGCACCCGCGCCTCATGCTGCTCGACGAGCCGTCCATGGGCCTCGCGCCGCTCGTGGTGAAGGAGATCTACGACATCGTCCGGCGGCTCAGCGCCGAGGAGAAGACCACCATCCTCCTCGTGGAGCAGAACGCGAAGGCCGCCCTCGCCATCAGCGAGCTCGCCTACGTGCTCGAGAACGGCCGGGTGGTCCTCGACGGCCCCGCCGCCGCCCTGGCCCAGAACGAGGACATCCGCGAGTTCTACCTGGGCCTCGGGAAGCTCGGCGAGAGGAAGAATTATCGCTCGGTGAAGACCTACAAGCGCAGGAAGAGGTGGCTGTGACGGGAGGCTGACGTGGAGCTGTTCGGAATGCTGGTCATCTCCGGGGCGATGAACGGCGCCGTCTACGGCCTCGTCGCGCTGGGGTTCGTCCTCATCTACAAGGCCTCCGCCGTCCTCAACTTCGCCCAGGGCTACATGCTGCTCCTGGGCGCCTACCTGTTCTGGTTCTTCCGGGTGACGCTGGGCCTGCCCCTCGCCGCCGCGCTCGTCGCCTCGATGGTCGCGGGTTTCCTGGTGGGCATCCTCATCGAGCGCCTCACGCTGCGGCGCCTCATCGGCCAGCCGCTCATCTCGATG
>DATDDC010000054.1:0-2077 GCA_036523995.1 Anaeromyxobacter sp. | reverse complement strand
GTCCGCGAGCCGCGCGGCGGCGAGGGCGAGGAGCGCCCCGGCGATCCCGCCCGCCAGCCCGACGATGGCGCCCTCGAGCAGCACGATGCGGCGCACGTCCGCGGGGGCCGCGCCCACGGCCTCCAGGATGGCGATCTCCCTGGTACGGCCGCGGACGCTCGCGGAGAGCGACTGCGCGATGGCGAGCGCGGCGAGGCCGCACATCACGCCGGCGAGGAAGACGAGCGCGCCCGTGGTCACCGCGACCACCGTGCCCACGCGCTCGGCCGTGGAGCGCTCGCCCTCGTCCACCGAGAAGCCCATGCGCCGGACGGCGGCGGTGAGCTGCGGCACGTCCTCCGGCGTCGCGGCGAGCGCCGTCACCTGCGTGTAGCCCTGATCCTGCTTGTTGTACTCCCTGTGAAGCCTGCGGACGGTCTCGAGCGGCACGGCCAGCATGTAGATGGGGACGCGGTCGGAGAGGCCGACGAGCTTCATGCGCGCCTCGTAGACGCGGTCCTCGGTCTTCTGCGGCACGATGGAGAAGCCCACCTTCACGGGCAGCTCGATGCCCACGATGGAGAGCCCCGCCGGCAGGCGGCGCACGCCCCAGGCCGGCGCGATGGTCTTGTTGTAGATCTCGAGGAGCCGCTTCGAGAGGACGACCGGGATGGGCCCGCCCGGGCCGGGGTCCTCGAAGCGGAACCCCGATCCCACGTCGCCCTTCACGATCTCGGGCGCGATGCCCATCACCGGGACCTGCAAGGTCATCCCCGGCGGCCAGTTGTAGTCGAGCCCCTTCGGCGGGCCGGGCGCCGCCACGGGCACCCGCAGGGCGACGCGGGGCCAGGCGGCGGCTGCGCCGGGGAGCCTCGCGATGCGCGAGACGGCGTCGTCGTCGAGCCGGCCTCCCCCGAGCACGCCGCCCAG
This sequence comes from Anaeromyxobacter sp., assembly GCA_036523995.1. Lineage (GTDB taxonomy): Bacteria > Myxococcota > Myxococcia > Myxococcales > Anaeromyxobacteraceae > Anaeromyxobacter. Next base: position 1,168 of record DATDDC010000054.1, on the reverse strand, counting down.
GGCCACGGCCCCCGGGACGATCTCCACGAGCCGCGCGTCCGCGGGGAACATCCTGCGCGCCGCCGCGGAGACGCCGAGCCCGAGCGCGAGGAAGAACACGAGGGCCGCGGCGCCCACGCAGGCGGCGGCGCCGTTGAGGATCGAGCCGCGGCGGTCGGCGCGGAGCGACGCCACGGCGATCCAGAGGAGCCCGCGCGCCCTCACGACGACAGCCTCCCCTCCGCGAGGTGCAGCACGCGCGTCGCGGCCCGCGACACCCGCTCCTCGTGCGTGACGACGAGCACGGTGAGCCCCGAGGCGGCGAGGTCCGCGAAGAGCCGGATGATCCCCTCGCCCGTGACCGCGTCGAGGTTCCCGGTGGGCTCGTCCGCGAGGAGGACCTGGGGCCGCGCGAAGAGCGCCCGGGCGATGGCCACGCGCTGGCGCTCGCCGCCGGAGAGCCTCGCCGGCGGCTGGTCCGCCTTGCCCTCGAGGCCGACGTCGCGGAGCGCCTCCCCGGCCCGGGCGCGGATGCGAGCGAGGGGCTCGCCGTCCCCGCGGCGCAGCAGCCCGGGCAGCATCACGTTCTCGAGGGCGGAGAGGCCCTGCAGGAGGTTGAAGGACTGGAACACGAACCCGACCGATCGGTTGCGGAGGTCGGCGCGGTCCTCGGCGGAGAGCCCGGCGAGCGCGGTCCCGGCGATCACCGCCTCGCCGGCGAAGTCCTGATCGAGCGCGCCGGCCACGTAGAGGAGGGTCGACTTGCCCGAGCCGGAGGGTCCCACGATGGCGACCATCTCCTTCGCGGCGACCTCGAGGTCCACGCCCCGGAGGATGGGCACCTCGCGGCCGGCGTCGCGAAACGCCTTCGAGACGCCGCGCAGGCGGATCACGGCGCCTCCCCGCGGCGCGCCTCCACCTCGAGGGCGAGGAGGAGGGCCCCCTCCGCGAGATCGGCCCGGAACGACACGGCCGCGAGCCGCGAGGCGGGCTCGACGAGGCGATCCACGAGCGAGCGCATGACGAAGCCGGAAGGGCCGGTGCCGAACGCCTCCTCGGGCATGGCGCGCACCGCCGCGACGAGGCGCGCCGGGTCGAGCACCGCTCCGCCGAGGCCGCCCGAGAGCGCCGCCGCCGCCGCGTCGGTCGGGGCGCGCCAGCCGCCGCCCTCGTTGCGGGCGAGGAGGGC
>DATDDC010000053.1:0-5771 GCA_036523995.1 Anaeromyxobacter sp. | reverse complement strand
GCCGCCGTGCAGCTCGACGAGCCGCTTCGAGAGGGCGAGCCCGAGCCCCGTGCCCTCGGCACGCCCGGTCGCGAAGGGCTCGAAGAGCCGCGGCCGCACCGCCGGATCCACGCCGGGACCGTCGTCGCGGACGACGATGCGTGCGGTTCCCTCGTGAACGTCCGCCCGCACCCAGGCATTTCGCGCACCCGCCTGCGACGCGTTGACGAGCAGGTTCGAGAGCACCTGGTGCAGCCGAGCGGGATCCGCGTGGGCACGGGCGGTCCCCTCGACATGGAGCGCGAGCGCGCCGTGCGAGCGGCCCACTGCGCGCGCCGCTCCCTCGGCGATCGCAGAGACGTCCAATGCTGCCGGCGCGATCGCGGGGTCGCGCGCGAGATCGAGGAAGTCGTCGGTCAGGCGGCGAAGGCGATCCGCTTCGCCGATTATGTCGAGGAGCGCTTCGCCGTCCGGCTTGGACAGCGCGGCGCCGCTGCGGGCGCGAACGAGCTCCGCGGAACCGCGGATCACGCCCAGGGGATTTCGTATCTCGTGCGCGACCATCGCGCCCATCCGTGCGAGGGCGTCGCCGCGGATGCCGCGCTCGCCCTCGCGACGCCGCGCCGCCTCGGCCAGCGCCCACCGCCTCGCGACCATCGCGAGCGCCAGCGCGCCGACGAACGAGAGTGCGATCGCGACGCCGAACGCCCGACGAAGGCCGCGGTGCGCTCCTGCGAACGCCTGCCCCGCCTCGAGCCCGAGGACGACCCGCACGGCACCGTCCGGTCCGCGCACCGGGAAGTAGCCCGTTGCCACCGGCTGGTCGCCCATCGCATAAGCGAATGCGACGGTGACCTCACCGTCGACGGCGCGCCGGACCCGCGCGGCGTCGGTGCGGAGGAGGTCCGCGCGGCGACCCGGGCGACCATTCGCGTCCGCCACCACCATGAGCGAAGGCGTCACGAGGTACGCACCTTCGAGCCCGTTGGCCACCATCAGGGGGCGGAGGTCGGCTGAGCCGGCGTCGACCCTCGCGAGCATGCCGGCGGCGGTCTCGCCGGCGCCGAGAAGCCGTTCCTCGAGAACGCGGTCCACGGAGGTCGCAGCCACGCGATAGAGAAACAGCGTCGCCACGAGCGACCCGGCGAGCCCGAGGGCGCCCGCCAGGGCAGGGATCGCAAAGCGCGAACCGATCACGGGGAGAAGGTGTATGCCAGTCCCACCATCGGAACCAGCTTCGCGTACTCGAACCCCGGCACATCGGAGAGGGCGCGCCGCCCACGGAGAGCGACCTGTCCCGTCCAGCCGCGCGAGAGGTCCCACTCGACGAGTGCGGCCGCGTCGAGGTACGTGTCGCTGCGCTTCGCGCTCAGGGCAGGATCGTAGACGTCGTAACCCCGGAACGTGGCCGCGACGTCGACGCCGAGCCGCAGCCCGCCCGCGGTCACGACCCGGAGCTCCGCGCGGGGCCCGTGCTCCAGATAGGACAGGATCGAGAGCCGCGCCCCGTCGCGAGCGACGCCGTACGCGAGCGCGAGGCGCGCACGAGATCCGGCGGGGAAGGACACTCGCGCCTCGACGGCCTGCACCGTCCCCGAGAACGGCGAGAACCCGTCGGCGTACGACTCGAATCGGGCGAGATAGCTCGCGCCGATCGTGACGTCGCCTGCCACGACGCCGGATGCCGACGCAAGCAGGCGATGCGAGGTCACGAACGGCGAGCCGCCGAACGTGCGATACGCGAAGTCGTACTCGCCCAGGGCCGACCACGAGTCGCCGCGGAGCTGCCAGCCGCCGGCCAGGTCCCCGCCTGCGACGTTGAACGTGCCGAGGCGGAACTGCTGGTTCAAGAGCCCCTGTCCGCGGAGGTACGGTCCCTCCGAACCCCACGGGCGGACGAGCCCCATCGCGCCGAAGGCGTACAGACCATCGGACTCCCGCGCCGGCGGCGCGCCGGGAGGCGCGAGGTTCACGTTGGAGTCGTAGCCGGACGAGGCCGTGAACGTGAACGCCCAGGGGCCCTCGGAGCGCGCGAGCCGGGCGAGGTCCGACGCGACGGGCGCGACGGCCGCGCTCGCGCTCGCCGCGTCGAAGAGCGCCGCGGCCTCGGACGCCGCTCCCCTCCGCAAGACCAAGAGGCCGAGATACAGCCTCGCCAGGTCTGCGTTCTCGGGCGAACGCTCCGCCATTCGCAAGAGAGGTTCAGCTTCGCGATCCTCGCCGAGCTCGTACAGGCAGATGCCTTCGAGCAGAGCGACGGACGGCTCGTCGCTCCGCGCGCGGGCGGCGCGAAAGGCGGCGGTCGCTCCGCGTAGGTCGCCCGCGTCCATCTTCGCGAGTCCCTCCTGGAAGGGGTCGCGCTCCGGTCCGGTGCTGCTGCAATAGCGCTCGAGCGCCGCCCGCGACGAAGCGTCGGCTGGGTCGAGCGCCGCAGCGTTGCGGTACGCGAGGGTGGCCGTGTCGCGGGAGCCTGCCGCCGCCTCCGCCTCCGCCACGGCGCGATAGGCCGACGAGGCGCCCGGGTCGGCCCTCGCCGTGGGCTCGAGGGGCGCGCAGGGATCGGCCGAGGCGAGCGCGAGCGCGGCGACGAGAGTGGTGATCATCGCCGAGCTCCGCTCGCATCGGGCGCGTCGAGGTGGGCGAGCTCCGCGCTCGCGCGCGCCACACCGTGTCGATCCGGACGGCGTGACCCGAGCGCTGCGGCCTCGCGGCAGTATGCCGTGGCGAGCGCCGGCCGACGTTCGGCGCCGTGCTTCTCGCAGCGCGCCAGGTACCAGTCGATCGATGCAGCCGCGGGCTCCGGCGCGAGCACGCGAGCGATCTCGGCGTGGAGCTTCGCGGCTTCGGCCGCCGCCTTCGGCCCGGCACGGCCGAGATCAGAGAGGAGGCGTCGCGCGCAGACGTACAGCCGCGCGTCATAACAGGCGAGCGCACGGTACCAGTCGAGCAGGCCGTCTTCGCCGGGCGGCGAGGACGCGAAGGCCTCGAACGCCTCTTCGGGCCGGCCGAGCTTCACGAGCGACGCCGCGGCGTACTCGCGCGCCTCGGGCGCGCCGAGCTTCTCGGCGACGCGGAATTCGACGAGCGCGACGTCGAACCGGCCGTCCCGGAACGCCCCGGCGCCGGCGAGCAGGTGCTCGTCTCCGCCAGGGCCGCCGGCGACCGCCAGTGCGAGGATGAGGGGCAGGCTGGCGAGGTTCACCGTCGTAGATCCCGGTTCAATGCGACATCCCGCCGGCCGGGGGGGCCGTCGTTCCGGGCGAGGTGGAGGCCGCGCCCGCCCCCGAGCTGCCCATGCCGCCCGGCATGCCCGGCATCGGCGTCTTGTCTCCGCCGCCCGGCATCATGCCGTCGGACCCGCCGTGCATGGTCCCGGTCCGCATCATCCCGGCGCCCTGCTGCCCGGGGCTCGCGTCGCCGCCCATCATGCCGGCGCCGCCGTGCGCGTCACCGCCCTGCGACCCGCCGTGCGCGTTGCCACGTGCCACGGCGGCGTCCTGAGCTCCGTGCTCCATCGCCCGCTGCCGCGCTGCCTGGCGCTTCTGCTGCTGCATCTGTGCAGCTCGTTCGTGCGCGGCGGCCGCGTCGCCGGCCGCTCGGTCCGCCATGGCAGGCATGCGCGCGGACGCCGGCGGAACCGCCATCTGCTTCTGCATCGCGTCGTGCATCGCCGCGTGCACGGCATCGCGCTTCTGATCGTGCTTCTGTGTGGGTTCAGCGTCTTCCGCGCGGACCGCCCCCGCGATCACGAGGACGGCGAGCGCTCCGACGTACGAGGTCATCGAGTTCATGTCTCTCACCTAGCGAAGGTCCATGCCGCGTCATGCGGCGTCCGGCCGAAAAGCAACCGCCGTGCCGGCATGTGTTTCCGGATGCTTGGCGGGTGCTTGGCGGCCGTCACCGACGAAGCCCTCGTACCGAGCGGAACGCCGTGTACCGATCCGTACAACGGTTTGAACCGGCTCCAGTCCAAAGGATTCCGGCGAAGCCGGGCCGCGGTTCAGATGTCCTCAGGGGCGGCGCCGCTTCGCGCGGGACGAGGCGAGTCGCTGCCCGAGGAGCGCGGACGCGGCGGCGAGCGGCCCGGCGGACAGCTCGTCCGCGCCCACCGTCACGACGGTCGCGTCCGGATCGGTCGGCGGCAGCGCCGGCGCGACGACGACCGTCGCGTGAGGCACGAGACGCCCGAGGCAGCGCATCGCGGTGGCGACGGCCGCGTCGTCGCCGCCGGGCCGGAGCAGGACGACGAGGCGCTCGCGTGCGGGGTTACGGCTGGTGGCGGGTCGGGCGCTCATCTCGCCTGTCCGAAGGACGTGGGTGCCATCCGGTCGGAGCCAGAGGTCGTCGCCACGGTTCGTCGAAACCGCCGAGCCCCGTCCGGCTCTCATCGCGTGGAGGCAGGCATGGGACTCTTCGGGAAGCTGTTCGGGCCGCGCGGGCCGCGCGTGCAGCCGGCGCATCTCGACGACCGGAACTTCGTCTCGGAGGTGCTCCGGTCGGAGCTGCCCGTGGTCGTCGACGTCTGGGGACCGGGCTGTGGGCCGTGCCGGATGCTCGAGCCGATCATCATGGATCTCGCGACGGCGTACGCCGGACGGGTGAAGGTGGCCGAGCTGAACGCCGCGGAGGCGGGCCGGACCGCGGCGAGGTTTGGCGTATTGGGCACTCCGACGATGATCTTCTTCAAGCGCGGCAAGGAGGTGGAGCGCGTCGTCGGATTCGTCGGCGAACGCTACCTGCGAGAGGTGATCGACGTAGAGCTGCTCGGGACGGCGGCGTGAGCGCCTTCGTTCAGCGAGGTGCTTCTGGGCGGCGAGGGCCGCGATGGTGCCATCCGCCACCGCGGTCGTGATCTGGCGAAAGCGCTTCACGCGTATGTCGCCAGCCGCGTAGAGCCCCGGCACGTTCGTCTCCATCGCGTCGGCCGTCTCGACGTGGCCCCCGGCGCGAGCGGGACGTAGGGCGCGAGGAGATCCGTCCGCGGGACCATCCCCACGGACACGAAGACGCCGTCCGTCCGGAGCTCCTTCCGCTCTCTCGTCGCGAGCTCCTCCTCCTCCACCTCGAGGCGCTCGAGCGCCGTCTCGCCGTGGAAGCCGCGCGGCTCGTGCCCGAGCAGCACGCGGATCTTCGGGTTCGCGAGGGCCTCCTGAACCGACGCCGGCTCGGCCTGGAACTCCATGAACTGGTCGACGATGGTGACGCTCCGCGCGAACTGGGTGAGGAACAGCGACTCCTCGACGGCGGAGTTTGCGCGCTCCGACCTCGCGCGCCCTGCCTTGAAGACGAGGAGCGTGGGGCTGCCGGTGACGCCCAACCGCGTCGCGAGCTTGCGGTTGCCTTGCGGAAAGATCTTGAGGAAGCGCGCGCGGCCGGCGAGCTGCTCGGCGACAGCTTCCGCGCCGGCGCGCGCGATGCGTACCGCTGGGGCTCGCGAGGCACGGGAGCTTCGCCGGACCCCGCTCCGTCGAGGGACGACCCCGAGGCGCTGCAGCGTCCCGCCGGCTACAAGCCGCTCCTCGACGCCCCGGCGAGCACGGTGACGTTCCTCGTCGGGAACGGCGAGGCGACCGCGCTCGCGACCTGGAAGGCGCTGAGGGCGCTCGGTGCCTCGAACCTCTGCGTGGTCGACGGGGGCATCAATCGGTGGCTCGAGCGGTACCCCCTGCCCGATGCAGGCGCTGAGGCGGGTCGTGGAGGGCAACTCGTCCAGGTTGTCCACGGCGCGTCAGGACGAGATCACTCGAACGTGAGGAAGGTCGATCGTTCGGACCTCCTCGAGCGGCGTCCAT
>DATDDC010000052.1:0-12128 GCA_036523995.1 Anaeromyxobacter sp. | reverse complement strand
CGGAGGGCTCGCCGGACCGGGAGATCCCGGGGCTCGACCTCGAGTCGCTGCCCGACGAGCCGCCGGCCCACGCCGGAGGCGTCGACGACGATCTCAAGCTCCTCGACGAGGCCTTCGACGGCATCGCGGCGCCGGCGCCCGGCGAGGCGGCCGCCGCGCTCGACGATCTCACGGGCGAGCGGCCGGTGGAGGGCGCCGACGTGGACGCGGCCGCCGCTTCCCTGCCGGACGACGACGAGGGCGCCGGCCGGGCCGACCTCGGCGCGCTCGACACCGAGGCGGAGGCCGCCCTGGGCGCCCTCGGCGGAGAGGACGAGGCGCTCTCGAGCGGTGCCGGCGTCGAGGACGAGCCGCCCACCCGGCCCGTACGCGGCCCGAGCACGGAGAGCCTCCGCGCCGCGGGCGTGAAGCTGCTCGACGACGAGAGCCCTGCGCGCGGCGCAGCGCCGCCGCCCATCCTGTCGGAGGCCCGCGGCGGCGAGGGCGAGGACGGCGGCGAGGCTCGCGCCGCGCTCGAGCAGGCGCGCGGCGAGCTCGCCGACCGGGACGCCGAGATCCGCGAGCTCGAGAAGAAGGTCCGGGAGCTGGAGCGGCGCGCCGGAGAGGCCGAGGGCGAGGCCGAGCACGCCCGCGCCAAGGTGGACGGCCTCGCAGCGCAGGTGCGGAAGGTGGAGGCGGAGGCCCGCGCCGGACGCGACGCCGCCCAGGCGGAGATCGCCGAGCTCGAGAGGAGGCTCGGGGAGGCGGAGCGGCGCGCCGACGCCGCAGAGGCGGACGCGCGCCGAAAGGGCGACGAGGCCGCGGCGGCGGCGGAGGCGGTCGCGAAGGCGGAGGCGCTGGAGCGCGAGGCCGACGAGCTGCGCACCGAGCTCCTCGTGACGCGCGGCGAGGCCGAGGGCGCGCGCGACGAGGTGGAGAAGCGCACGAGCGAGCTGAAGAAGCGCGTGCTCGACGTGGAGACGTCCGCGGAGAAGAACGAGGAGCGGGTCGTCAAGGCCTACCAGAAGATCAAGGCCGACGAGAAGGTCCGCGAAAAGGTCCGCAAGGCCCTCGCCATCGCGATGCAGCTCCTCGACGAGGGGCTCCCCGCCGAATCGTCCAGCGAGAAGGAGCGCCGCGCCTCGGGCAGCGGGCGCGAGTAGATCGAGACGTCCGGCGGGATCGGCGGCTCAGCTCACCGCGCCCAGCGCGTCCGGCAGGAGGCCCTCGGCCTTGTCGACGTCCACGCCGAGGTAGCGCAGCATGCGCTCCTGGTGCCGCGTGAGCCCCCGCACCTGGATGCGATCGCGGGTGGCGAGATCGGGCGCGAGGCGCGCGAGCCCGAAGTCCTCGCAGGCCCGCACCTGCGTGAAGTCGAGGACGAGGGCGTCGTCGTGCGAAACCTCGACGAGCCACCCGGCGAGCCGCGATGCGTCCTTCGCGTCGAACGTACCGTCGATGCGAATCACGATCTCGCCGTTGGTTCCCCTCGTCACGTCCATCATGGCCCAGTTCTCCCGGGGGTACCCAGGATGCGCTCGTAGCGAAGTCGGGTCAACCGCGCACCCATGGAAGGGCCGCGACACGGGTCCGCAGCCTTTCGCGCAACGAGAGCGTCCGAAGGGGGGTGATCGTCAGTGCGCCGTGCCCTCACCGGGCTGTGGCTCCGGCGCCTCGTCGTGCGCGCCCGCCGCCCGCATCGCCCCCACCGCCGCGCCGATGGCGAGGAGGTTCGCGGGCGAGACCGCCGCCCTCGCCGCCGCGTTGACGAAGGGGCGAAGGAGCGGCCACAGGCCGCCGCCCAGCACGAACCCTGCCGCCGCGGCGACGCCCAGCACCTGCATCGGGTTCTCTTGCATCCGGCGCTCCAGCTCGACCTCCTCCGCGAAGCGGTCCCATGCGTCCCGCGCCTGCTCGGCCACGGAGCGGATCGCCTCGCTCACGTCGCCCGCCTGTTCCATGCCCGCCATGGCACGCCCCTCTCGAGCTACGTCCGCGACATGAGCCGGCCGAACAGGAAGCCGACGCCGACCGCGAGCGCGATGGCGGCGATGGGCTTCTCGCGGGCGAACTCGCGGATCCACTCGCCGGCGTCCTCGGCGTACCCGCGCATTCCCTCGAGCCGGTCCTGCATCTCCGCCGCGATCCGCTCCGCCTCCCGCTTCACCTGGGTCCCGCCGTTCTCGATGGCCATCGCCCGTCTCCCTGAGCTTCGAAGGTCCTCGTGGCAAGGTAGGGAGCGAGGGGAGGAGGCGCCGGCATCATGCTGGGGGCAGATGAAGCCACGCCTCGCGGCGGGGGAGCCTCGTCCGGCTGCCCCTCTGCTCGCTCGGCGAGCGCTCAGCGCCCGCGACGGCGGCGGACGGCGGAGAGGAGCTCGCCCAGCTCCGCGATGCGGAGCAGGCGCGCCGCGGCGAGGTAGGCGAGGCCGCCCGCCGCGACGGGAAGGAGGCCGAGGGCGAGCTGGCGCCCGAGGCCACCCGCAGGGAGCAGGCGATCGAGCCCTCGCTCGGCGGCCCAGGCGGCGACCGCGAGCACGGCGGACGCCGCGCCGACGTTCCCGAGCTGGGCGAGGAGGCGCGCTCCGCCGAGCCCTCCGTGGAGCCGGCGCCAGGCGAGGCCGAGGACCGCGAAGTTCGCGAGCGCGGCGAGCGAGGTGCCGAGGGCGACCCCGCGGAAGCCGAGGACGGGGTAGAGCGCGACGTTCAGGACGACGTTCGAGACCATCCCGAGGATGCTCCCCAGGACGGGCACCCGAGCCTCGTCGAGCGCGTAGAAGGCGGGCGCGAAGACCTTCACCCCCGAGTAGGCGTAGAGGCCGATGGCGTAGAACGCGAGCGCCTGCGCCGTGGCCGCGGTATCGCCGGGCCCGAAGCGGCCGTGCTCGTAGATCATCGCGATGATGGGGCGCGCCAGGACGGCGAGCCCCACCGCCGAGGGGATGTTGAGGAACGCCACGAGGCGCATCGCCGACCCGAGGGTGGCCCGCACCGCGGCCATGTCGTTCGCCGCCGCGCGCTGGGCCACGCCGGCGCCCGCGACGGTGGCGATCGCGACCCCGAAGACGCCGAGCGGGAGCTGCATGAGTCGAAAGGCGATGAGGAGCCAGGTCGGGCCGCCGACCTCCCGCTGAGCGAAGTAGGTGTTGACGACGATGTTCACCTGCGTCGCGGAGAGCCCCAGGACCGCCATGCCCATGAGCTTCCCGATCCGGCGCAGGCGCGGATCGTCGAGATCCCTTCGGGAGAGCCGCGGCCTCACGCGGTAACCGAGAGCGCGCAGCGCCGGCGCCTGCACGGCGAGCTGCAGGAGCCCGCCCAGGACCGTCCCCACCGCCCAGCCGACGACCGCGCGCTCCGGCGGGAGCTCGGCGAGCCAGAGCCCCCCGCCGACGAGGATCGAGCCGACGTTGAAGAGCGCCGGGGCGATGGCGGGGGCGGTGAAGCGGCTCTGCGCGTTCAGCATCCCCATCGCCACCGCCGAGAGCGAGACGAGGAGGAGGAACGGCATCATGATCCGCGTGAGCGAGGCGGCGAGGGCGTGCTCGGGGATGTCGGGGGCGATGGCGCTCATGATCGCGTCGGAGAAGAGGATCCCGAGCAGCGTCAGCGCTCCGACCACGACGAGGACGAGCCCGACGATCACGTTTCCGAGGCGGTAGGCGGCCTCGCGCCCGGCGTTGCGGTGGGCCTCCGCGAAGGTGGGCACGAACGCGGACGAGAGCGCGCCCTCCGCGAACAGATCGCGGAGCAGGTTCGGGATGCGGAAGGCCACGACGAACGCGTCGGAGAAGCGGTTCGCTCCGATCAGGATCACGAAGAGCTGGTCCCGGAACAGGCCCAGCACGCGCGAGGCCATGGTCGCGGCGGAGAGCCAGACGGCCCGGCCGACGCGCACGGGCGCGGCGGGCGGCTGCGCCTCCCGGACTTGTCCGCTTGGATCGGTCATCTCCGTCCCTGCTCGGGCACGGGCGCGGGCACCGGCGCGGGCGCGGCTCGATCGCCGCGCCCAGCTCTCAGTGCTTCCCGGTGGTGGGGCCCTTCGCGGCCTGCTCCTTCTTCGCCAGGAAGGCCTTCGCCTGGGACTGGATGGTCTGCGGCACGTTCCGGTCGCGGGAGAGATCCTTGATGTCCTTCTCCTGCAGCGTGTACATCATCTTGAGCGCCGTCGGGAGCGGAACCTTCGGGTTCTTTACGAGCGAGATCTTGATGGCGTAGGTCTTGAGGAACTCGCGGTTCGAGTAGATGTAGCGGAGCACGTCCGCGTTCACCGTGCGCGAGTTGGAGAGGCCCAGGATCTCGCCGTCGGTGATGCGGGGGCTCGTCGCCGCGGCCATCGTCACGAGCTTGTTCGAGTCGCGCAGGAGCAGCGAGCGCGCCTCCTTGTTGCCGAGGGTGGCGAGCTTGATCTTCTCGGCGACCGACATCTTCATGATGCGCTGGTGGATGGTGAGCTTCTTCTGGTCTTCCTCGGCCGTCGGCGGGGCGGGCTCGTCGCCCTTCTCCTTCGCGAGCTCCTCGCCGTACTCGGCCATGAGGGCGGCCGCCGTCTCGCCGGGCTCGGGCGCCTTCACGGTGGGATCGACGCCGTAGACGCGCTTGTGCGCCTCGACGAGGCGGGGGACGTCGAGGAGGGTGAGGCCGTTGCGGACGCAGAAGTCGCAGGCGCCGTCGAGGCTCGAGGCGAGGGCGTTCGGGTTCTGGCAGAGGGCGCGGATGATGGGGTCGTGGCGCAGGAGCCGGAGCTCGTTCTGGCGGACGATGTCGGCGAGCTTCTGCGAGACCACGGGCGCGAGCCGCGCCACGGTCTCGTCGGAGGTGGCGGGGTTGAGCAGGACGAGCTCGATGGCCGCGTCCTTCCCGGCGAAGCGATCGGCGAGCCAGTCCAGCACCTGCGGCTTCACGCCCTCGGAGCGGAGGGCCACGCCCCAGATCTTGTCGGGGAGCCCCTCCGCCGTCTTCCTCGCGGTCTCGCGGATGGGCTCGTCCGGATCGAACGAGATCATGTAGAGGAGCGTGCACAGGTCCATCGGCGCGACGGCCGGCACGAGGCCCTTCGCGCCCATGGTGCGGAGCGGCGGCGGCGCCTTGGGATCGGCGTGCTTCTGGAGCGGCTTCGGGAGGAGGTCGAGCGGCAGCGGGCAGTCGGGCATGTCAGCTCCCTCGCTCCCCCGTCTCCGGCGCGAAGGGGACGCCCAGCGCCACGGGCGAGCGCTCGTAGGGAGGCGTGTGCCGCTCCTTCCATCCGTGGCGGAGCCTCCCCAGGAGCCGGTTCAGGGGGTTCTTGCGGGAGAGGAAGGAGATCACGGGCGGGCGGCGGATGCCCATGGCGTCGCGCGCGGCGACGAGCCGGGCATCCCCCGGGAAGAGCTCGAGCCCGCGCACGATGGCCCGCACCGCCCGCTCGCGCTGCTTCAGCGCGAGGTGGATGCGCGCCTGGTTGAGGAGCAGCTCGGGCTCGGGCCCGGCCTGGCGGATGGCCTGGTCGCAGAGCTCGATGCCGAGGCTGGAGTTCCGCTCCACGAGCACGAGGGTCACCCCGTACCAGGACATGAAGCGCGGATCGCGCCCGTCCCTGTGATGCGCTCGCTCGAAGGCCTGGTGCGCCGTCTCGAGATCGCGCGCCGCGAAGGCGGCGCAGCCCTCCTCGTAGGCGGCGAGCGCCGCCGGGTCCTGCGGCTCGTGGGCGGGTCCGGAGCTCACCGGTTGCGCTCGTGCAGGATGCGGAGCCCGTCGAGCGTGAGGTGCTCGTCCACCTCCTGGATGCTCCTCGACACGCCCGCGATGAGCGGGGCGAGGCCGCCCGTGGCCACGATCTTCGGCGGGAAGCCCAGCTCCTCGGACATGCGCGCGCAGACGCCGTCCACGAGGCCGACGTACCCGTAGACGAGACCCGCCTGCATGGAGGCGACGGTGTTCCGGCCGATCACGTTCGGGGGACGCGCGAACTCGACGCGCGGCAGCTTGGACGCGGCCCTGGACAGCGCGTCCATGGAGATGGCGATGCCCGGGCAGATGGCGCCGCCGAGGTACTCGCCCTTCTGCGAGACGGCGTCGAAGGTGGTGGCCGTCCCGAAGTCGACGACGATGAGCCCCTGGTGCCACCGCTCGTAAGCGGCGACGGCGTTCACCACGCGATCCGCCCCGACCTCGCGCGGGTTCTCGTAGAGGATGGGCATGCCGGTCTTCACGCCGGGGCCGACGAAGAGCGGCTTCACCTTGAAGTAGCGGACCACCATCTGCTCGAGCGCGAAGGCCATGGGCGGGACCACGCTCGAGACGACGGCTGCGGTCACCTTGGTGGGGTCGACGCCCGCCAGCGCGATGAGCTGGCGCAGGAGGATCCCCCACTCGTCGGCGGTCCGGTTCTGGTTCGTCTGGAGGCGCCAGTGGTGGCGCAGGGTCGCGCCGTCGAACGCGCCCACGACCGTGTTCGTGTTCCCGACGTCTATCGCGAGCAGCACGGGCGGAGCCTAGCCGCGGGGCGGCGATCCGGTCAACGCGCCTTCGGTCCCCCCGCCCTGCGCGGCGGGCCCGCTCCGCAGGGCTCAGGGGGAGGGCGGGGGCCGGAGGAGAGCCACGTCCCCGGAGTGGATGCGCTCGACTCCGGACGGGCCTCGCACGAGCAGGGCGCCGGTCTCGTCGATGTCCTCGGCCGTGCCCTCGACGTCCCGCCCCTCGATCCTCGCGACCACCCTCCGGCCGAGGGTCACGCTCCTCTCGCGCCAGGCCTCGCGCACGGGAGCGAATCCCCGCTCGAGGTGGATGTCCACCCAGTCCTCGATGGCGGTGAAGCACGCGGCGGCGAGCAGCGCGCGCGGCGCGGGCTGGCCCCGCTCGAGGAGGACGCTCGTGGCCTCCGCGCGCAGCTCGTCGGGGAAGTCCTCGGCGCGCGCGTTCACGTTCACCCCGGCGCCGAGCACCACCCAGGTGACGCGGTCCGGCTCGGCGGCGAGCTCGGTGAGGATGCCGCCGATCTTCTTTCCCGAGGCGATGACGTCGTTGGGCCACTTGATCCCCGCGCCGACGCCCGCCTGGCGCAGCGCCTCGCAGATCGCCACCGAGGCGACGAGCGTCAGCTCGGGCGCCCGCGCCGGCGGGAGGTCCGGGCGGAGCACGATGGAGAAGTAGAGGTTCTTCCGCGGCGGCGAGGCCCAGCCCCGCCCGCGGCGGCCGCGCCCGGCGCTCTGCGCCTCGGCGATGACCACCGTGCCGTTTTCCGCGCCCTCCTCGGCGAGCTCGCGCGCGCGGTCGTTGGTGGAGCCGATCTCCTCGTACCAGTGGAGCACCTGCCCGACGTCGTGGGTGTTGAGCAGCGGCCGCAGCTCGAGCGGCGTGAGCCGGTCGGGCACCTCCGCGAGCCGGTAGCCGCGCGCCGGGATGGCGTCGATGCGGTAGCCGTGCGCGCGCAGCGCCTCGACGTGCTTCCACACCGCCGCGCGGGTGAGGCCGAGCTTGTCCGAGATGGCCTCGCCGGAGACGAACTCGTCGCCGGCCTCGGCGAGGAAGGAGAGGACGAGCTCCTCGGAGTTGGGGGGGTCGGGGGGCATTCCGTTCGTCGAGGAATCTTCCGGGCCCCGTCGAGATGTGTCAATTGCGACCGTAGCGCCGGGCCGGGACTCGCATAGGCCGTGACGCGCCGGAGGCGCGGCGCGGCCGATGCGACCGCGCGCGCACACGCCGGATCGCTACCCCGTCCCCATCTCGAACGAGATGTCCACCGCGCGCGCCGAATGCGTGATGGCCCCCATCGACACGAAGTCCACCCCCGTCGCCGCCACCCTGGGCAGCCGCTCGAGCGTCATGTTCCCGCTCGCCTCGAGCTGCACCCTTCCCGCCGCCCGCCGCACGGCCTCCGCCATGGCCGCGTCGTCCATGTTGTCGAGGAGGACGATGTCCGCTCCGGCGGCGATGGCGGCGTCGAGGCCGGGGAGATCCACCACCTCGACCTCGATGCGCAGCATGGCCCCGGCGCGCGCTCGGGCCCTGCGCACCGCCTCGGCGACGCCGCCGCAGGCGGCCACGTGGTTGTCCTTCACGAGCACGCCGTCGCCGAGGGCGAAGCGGTGGTTCGTCCCGCCGCCCGCGCGCACCGCGGCCTTCTCGAGCATGCGCATGCCGGGCGTGGTCTTGCGCGTGTCGAGCAGGCGCGCCTTCCCGCCGCCCCGGGCGAGCGCGTCGACGCAGCGGCGCGTCGCCGTGGCGACGCCCGAGAGCCGCTGCAGGAAGTTGAGGGCGGTCCGCTCCGCGCCGAGGAGCGCGCGCACGGCGCCCGCCGCGCGCCCGAACGTCTCGCCGCGCGCGACCGCGGCGCCGTCGGCGCGATCGAAGGCGCACTCGGCCCCGAGCTTCTCGAAGACGCGCGCCGCGACGCCGCTCCCGGCGAGGACCAGGTCCTCCTTGGCGAGGAACCGGCCCTCTCCGAGCGCCGCCGCGTCGATGGTCGCTTCGCTCGTCGCGTCGCCGAGGAGGAGGTCCTCCTCGAGCGCCAGGTCGACGAGGCGCTCGGCGTGAGCCGGCAGCCGGTGCATCTACCTCTTCTTGCCCCTCTTCGCGCCCCTGCGGGCCTTCTTCTTCCCGCGGCGCGGAGCGGCCTTGCGGGCGGCGGTCTTGCGCTTCGCCTTGCGAGCGGCCTTCCGCCGGGGCGCCGCCTTGCGGGCGGCGGCCTTCCTCTTCGCCGGCCTCCGGGCCTTCTTCTTCGCGGGCATCACCTTCTCGACCAGCTCCCCTACGCCGGAGACGACGGCGCTCGCGGCGGCCTTTCCGACCTCGACGGCCGTGGAGGCGATCCTCTCCGCCGTCTCCATCGCGCCGGAGGCGGGCTGCGAGGGCTGGGACGAGGGCGGTGCGGGCTGGTTGGGATTCTGCTCGTTCTGGTTCTCCATCGATTCCCTCCTGCCGGGATTCGCTCCGGGCGAATCCACCGTAGCGGACAGCATGGCACGATGCGCGAGTAGCTTCCCTCTTTTTTCGCGAAGCTCCTCGGCGCGCGCACGGTCCTTCTCGACGACCTCGGGCGGCGCCTTCTCGACGAACGCGGGATTGGCGAGCTTCTTCTGGATACCCGTAAGGTCCGCGTCCAACTTACTGATTTCCTTGTCTATTCTCGCCAGCTCGGCTCCGACATCCACCGCGCCTGCGAGCCCCACGCGCACCTCGAAGCCGTCGCCGACCGCCACGGCGCTCGCCGGACGCTTCTCGATGGGGGCCCCATCCGCGTGCACCGCCGCGTCCTTCACGTTCGCCAGGCGGTGGATCCGCCCCAGCTCCTCGCGCACGGTGGCCCACGCCTCGCGGCCGAGCGAGCCGATCTCGACGTCCTCGAGCGCCACCTTGAACGGCACGTTCATCTCGCCGCGGATGTTCCGGATGGCGTCGACGATGCCGATGACCGGTCCGAAGCTCCGCTCCGCCGCCTCGTCCACCGGGCCGGGGCGCGGATAGGCCGCGGCGTAGATCGAGTCCGGCCACGCGTCGGCCTTCACCCGGGCGCGCAGGTGGTGCCAGAGCTCCTCCGTGATGAAGGGCATGAAGGGATGGAGGAGGCGGAGCGCCGTCTCGAGGGCGTGCACGAGCGTGGCCTGCGCGGCGCGCTTCTTCGGGGAGTCCTCGCCGTAGAGGCTCTCCTTCGCGAGCTCGATGTACCAGTCGCAGAGCTCGTGCCAGACGAAGTGGTAGGCCGTTCCCGCCGCCTCGTTGAACCTGAAGGCCTCGAGCGCGGCCACCGTCTCGTTCACGGCGCGCTGGGTGCGCGCCAGGATCCAGCGATCCGCGGGCGAGCGCGCCGCCGGTGCGGAGTCGGCGGCGTCGTGGCCCTCGAGGTTCATGAGGGCGAAGCGCGAGGCGTTCCACAGCTTGTTCGCGAAGGCCCGGTAGCCCTCGATGCGCTCCTTCGCGAGCTTGATGTCGCGGCCCTGCGCCGTCAGGGCGGCGAGCGTGAAGCGCAGGGCGTCCGCGCCGTAGCGCTCGGTGATCTCGAGGGGATCGATGACGTTCCCCTTCGTCTTCGACATCTTCTGGCCCTTCTCGTCGCGCACCATGGGATGCAGGTACACGGTGCGGAAAGGCACCTCGCCCATGAAGTGGATGCCCATCATCATCATCCGGGCCACCCAGAAGAAGATGATGTCGTGCCCGGTCTCCATGACGGAGGTCGGGTAGAACGTCCCGAGCGTCTCGGTCCGCTCCGGCCAGCCCATGGTGGAGAAGGGCCAGAGCGCGGACGAGAACCAGGTGTCGAGCACGTCCTCGTCCTGGCGGAGCCCGGCCTTGCCGCACGTGCCGCAGGCCCCCGGCGCCTCGCGGGCCACGGTGACGTGGCCGTCCGGGCAGTACCAGGCCGGGATCTGGTGGCCCCACCAGAGCTGGCGGCTGATGCACCAGTCGTGGATGTTCCGCATCCACGCCATGTACGTGTTGGTCCACTGCTCGGGGATGAAGCGGGTCTTCCCCTGCTCCACCGCCTCGATGGCCGGGCGCGCCAGGGGCTCGATGCGCACGTACCACTGATCGGAGAGGAGCGGCTCGAGCACGGTCTGCGAGCGCTGGCACCGGCCGAGCGGGTAGACGTGCGGGCGCGTCCCGCGGTCGAGCCCCTTCTCGGCGACGAGCTCCTTCACCCTCTTGCGCGCCTCCATGCGGTCCAGGCCCGCCACCGGCCCCGCCTCCGCATTCATGCGCCCCGCGGGATCGATGACGGTGATCTGCTCGAGGCCGTGCCGCTTGCCCGTCTCGAAGTCGTTGAAGTCGTGCGCGGGCGTCACCTTCACGGCGCCGGTGCCGAACTTGGGATCGACGAGGATCGCGTCGGCGATGATGGGGAACTCGCGGCCGGTGAGCGGGTGGCGGACCTTCTTGCCCACCATGGCCCGGTAGCGCTCGTCGTCCGGGTGCACCGCCACCGCCGTGTCGCCCAGCATCGTCTCCGGCCTCGTGGTCGCGACGACGATCTCGCCGGAGCCGTCCGCGAGGGGATAGGCGAAGCTCCAGAGCTGGCCGTGGTGGTCCTCCTCGTGCTCGACCTCGAGGTCGGAGAGCGCGGTGTGGCACTCCGGGCACCAGTTGATGAGCTTCTTCTCCCGGTAGACGAGCCCCTCCTCGTGCAGGCGCACGAACACCTCGCGCACCGCGCGGGAGAGCCCCTCGTCCATGGTGAAGCGCTCGCGCTCCCAGTCGAGCGAGGCGCCCAGGGCCTTGTGCTGCTCGCCGATGCGCGAGCCGTACTTCTCCTTCCAGGCCCACACGCGCGCGAGGAACTCCCTGCGCCCGAGGTCGTGCCGGCTCTTCTTCTCGGTCTTCTTGAGCTCCTTCTCCACGATCATCTGCGTGGCGATGCCGGCGTGGTCGGTGCCGGGGAGCCAGAGGGTGTTGAAGCCGCTCATCCGCTTCCAGCGGATGAGCACGTCCTGGAGCGTGGCGGTGAGGGCGTGGCCGAGGTGGAGCGAGCCCGTGACGTTCGGCGGCGGCAGGACGATCGAGAAGTGCGGGCGCGCCCGGTCCTTCTCGTCGCCGTGGAAGTAGCCGCGCTCCTGCCAGAACGGATACCAGCGCGACTCCACCTCCTTGTGCTCGTAGCCCTTCGCGAGCTCGCTGCGGGTCTCGTCGTTCATGGCGGGGTTCTGCATCGATCTTCTCCGGCGACAAGAGCGAAATCCCGTGCGACCCGGTACCAGGCCGTAAGGAGCGGGCCGGCACATTTCGCTTCGCGAAAAGTGCCTGGCCCGGAGATCGGAGCGGCCTGGGCCCGGAGATCGGAGCGGCCTAGCCCTGGCGCTCCTTTACGAGCCGGTCCAGGTTCTCGCGGATGATGGTCTCGGCGAGCTGCGGGACGACCTCCCAGACCACGCGCTCGATCACCTCGCGCGACGCCTTGGAGATCGCGTCGCGGAGCGCGGCCTCGCCGCCGTCCGCGGCGGCGGGAGCCGAGATGGGCTCGGGCTTGTGGCCGGTCTTGTCCGCCGGCGGCACGAAGGCGTGCATCGGCGCGAGCTCCGGCGCGCCCTCGGGCTCCTCGGGGAGCTCGATGGGCGCGCGGCTCGCGGCCGACGCGGGCGTGTCGGTCTCGACGTCGAAGGAGAGCTCCTCGGGCGCGGCCGGGGCCGGCGGGACGATGGCGCGCGGCGCGGGCGCCGGGGCAGCGGCTGCCGGAGG
>DATDDC010000051.1:0-5273 GCA_036523995.1 Anaeromyxobacter sp. | reverse complement strand
TGGCCCTCGACCCAGCGCTTGTAGATCTGCTGGTAGATGACGGCCGCCCGGAACAGCGCGAACACGTAGTAGAAGAGCGGCTCGGGGACGCGCCGGCCGGCCCGCTCCGCGTAGCGCTCGACCACCTCGCGGCGCGAGAGGTTCCCGGGGAGGAAGGTCGGCCCGGGCGGCCGCACGCGCATGTCCTCGGGATCGTCCGGGTCGATCCAGTAGCCGAGGGCGATGCCGAGGTCCATGAGCGGGTCGCCGAGCGTCGCCATCTCCCAGTCGAGCACCGCCACCACCCGCGCCGGGTCCCCGGGATCGAGCACGACGTTGTCGTACTTGTAGTCGTTGTGGATGAGGGCGCCGCCGCTCTCGCGCGGCAGGCTCGCCGCGAGCCACGCCGCCGCCTCCTCGACGTCGTGGACGTCGTCGGTGCGCGCCGCGGCCCAGCGCTCGGTCCAGCCCTTCACCTGCCGCGTCACATACCCCTCGGGCCGTCCCAGGGCGGCGATGGGGCCGGCGAGGGGGACCGAGTGCAGCTCGGCGAGGTTGTCCACGAGCGCCGTGGACGTCGCGCGGAGGAGCGCCGGGGAGAGGTGGAGGCCGGAGGAGCTGCCGTCTCCGCGGAGCACGATCCCGCGCACCCGCTCCATGAGGTAGAAGGTCGCGCCGAGGACGCCCTCGTCGTCGCAGAAGGCGATGGGGCGGGGCGCCCGCGCGTAGACGCCCTGCAGCGCCGAGAGGAGCTGGAACTCGCGCCTCATGTCGTGGGCGTGCTTCACCTTGGTGCCGAACGGCGCCCGGCGCAGCACCGCCTCGCGCTCGCCCACGCGCACGAGGTACGTCAGGTTCGAGTGGCCCTTCCTGAACTGGAGGACGGTCACCGGCCCCGACGCGTCCGGCAGCGCCGAGGCGAGGAAGGGCCGGAGCCGCTCGGGATCGAGCCGCTCGTCTGCGCGGACCTCCTCCGCTTCGTCCACCGCGGGCCGGGGCTCGGGCGCCATCACCGCTTGCCGTAACGCTTCAGGATCCGCTTCGCCACGCTCGAGATGTGGACCTCGTCGGCGCCGTCGAAGATGCGCCCGGCGCGCTCGTGGGCGTACCAGAAGGCGACGGGCGTGTCGTCCGTCATGCCGAGGCCGCCCAGCGTCTGGAGGGCGCGGTCGAGGACGCGACCGAGCGTCCGCGCCACGGTGAACTTGATGAGCGAGATCTCCTGCCTCGCCGCGGGGGCGCCCTCGCGGTCCATCTTCCAGGCGGCGTGGAGGACCATGAGGCGGGCCGCGTCGATCTCGGCGCGGGAGAGGGCCACCCACTCCTGCACCATCTGGCGCGAGCCGAGCAGGTCCCCCGGCGCCAGCTCGCGGGTGGCGGCGTGGCGGCACATGATGTCGAAGGTGCGCTCGCAGATGCCGATCCAGCGCATGCAGTGGTGGATCCGCCCCGGGCCGAGCCGGTGCTGCGCCAGGACGAAGCCGCCGCCCTCGGGGCCGAGCAGGTTCTCGAGGGGCACGCGCGCGCCGTGGTACATGACCTCGCCGTGGCTCGCCCAGTCGGAGCCGCGGTGCCCCATGATGGAGAGGTTGCCCACGCGCTCGAAGCCGGGCGTGTCCGTGGGCACGATGATCATGCTGGCGCGCTCGTACGGATCGGGCGCGTCGGGGCTCGTCACCGCCATGCACACGGCGAAGGCGGCGCCGTCGGCGGCGGAGGAGAACCACTTGTGGCCGCGGATCACCCACGAGTCGCCGTCGCGCTTCGCGGTCGTGCCCATCCACACGGGGTTCGAGCCCGCGAACTCCGGCTCGGTCATGGTGAAGCAGCTCCGGATGTCGCCGCGCGCGAGCGGCCGGAGCCAGCGCTCCTTCTGCCCGGGGCTGCCGTGCTCGAGGAGGAGCTCCATGTTCCCGATGTCGGGCGCCTGGACGTTGAAGACGTAGTGGCCGAGCGGGGTCCAGCCCAGCTCCTCGGAGAGGTGGGCGAACTCCGTGAGCTGGAGCCCGGCGCCGCCGTACTCCGGCGGCATGTGCGCCGCGAAGAGGCCGGTCTCGCGCGCCTTGGCCCGCGCGGCCTGGAGCTGGGGCAGCACGGCGGCGAAGCCCTGCTGGAGGAAGGGGCGCTCCAGGGGAAGGATCTCCTTCCTCACGAACTCGCGGACGACGCCGCGGAAGGCCTTCACGCGCTCGCTCTCGGAGAAGTCCATCTCTTGCCTCGGGCTCTGCGCGGCGCCCTCGCGGCGGCCCGCGCGCAACGGGTCAGGCGATGCAGGCGCCGCCGTCCACGGCGATGTACTGGCCGGTGACGTGCCGCGAGGCCTCGGAGGCGAGGAAGGCCACGACGCCCTTCAGGTCCTCGTCCCCCCCCAGCCGGTGGAGCGGCGTCCGGGCGATGACGGACTCCCCGATGTGCTCGAGGACGCCCTTCGACATCTTCGACGGGAAGAAGCCGGGGCAGATGGCGTTCACGTTGATGTTGTGCCTTCCCCACTCCGCCGCGAGCGCGCGCGTGAAAGAGAGGACCGCGCCCTTGCTGGCGTTGTACGCCACCGTGCTCATCTCCGGCGGGTTCCCGGTGAGGCCCGCCACCGAGGCGATGTTCACGATCTTCCCGGAGCGGCGGGGGATCATGCAGCGCTTCCCCACCTGCTGGGCGACGAGGAACATCGCGTCGATGTTGAGCCCCAGCACCTTTCGCCAGGCTTCGTAGGGGTGGTCCTCGGCCGGCGCGCCCCAGGTCGTGCCGGCGTTGTTGACGAGGACGTCCACCGTGCCGAGGGCCTTCACCACCTGTTCCACCAGGGCCGGGATGGTGTCGTGGCGCGAGAGATCCGCGGCGAAGGTCGCCACCTGGATCCCCAGGCCGCGCAGCCGGGCGGCCGCCTCGTCCAGCTCCGGCTGCTTTCGCGCCGTGATGGCGACGCGAGCGCCCAGCTCCCCGAGGGCCTCCGCCATCTGCAGGCCCAGGCCGCGCGAGCCGCCCGTGACGAGGGCGGCCTTGCCGGTGAGGTCGAACAGGGTCTTCACGTTCATCGCACGCCTCCGTGCAGGCTACAGGCTT
Organism: Anaeromyxobacter sp.; assembly: GCA_036523995.1. Classification (GTDB taxonomy): domain Bacteria; phylum Myxococcota; class Myxococcia; order Myxococcales; family Anaeromyxobacteraceae; genus Anaeromyxobacter. The sequence continues at coordinate 2,231 of DATDDC010000051.1, read as the reverse complement.
CAGACTACAGGCTTCAGGACCGTGGGCGGATCGGCTGCAGCCTGGAGCCTGCAGCCTGGAGCCCTCCGAGAAGAGCACTCAAAACCACGCTGGCCTCGCCTCCAGGCAGGTGGGATCGAGCGCCGCGAGCATGGCGAGCGGATGCGCGACGCAGGGCAGCTCCCACCGGAAGAACCAGCGGCAGGCGGCGAGCTTGCCCTCGTAGAAGTCGCGGTCGGGCCCCGTCGCGCCGGGCAGGGCGCGGGCCGCGGCCGCGCCCTGGCGGAGCCACATCCACGCCACGACCACGTGGCCGAAGCTCTGGAGGTACGCGCTCGCGTTGGCGAGGCCCAGGTCGGGATCGGCGGCGGTCGCCGCGGCGAGGCGCTGCGTGGTGGCGCGAAGCTGCTCGAAGGCGCGCGCCAGGTCCTGGGCGTGGCCGCGGAGCCGCTCGTCCTTCCCCGCGGCGTCGACGTCGCGGGCCACGGCGCGCCCCAGCAGCTCGAGCGACCGGCCCCCGCCGGCCACGGCGCGTCGCGCGAGCAGGTCCAGCGCCTGGATGCCGTTCGTGCCCTCGTGGATGGCGTTGAGGCGGTTGTCCCGGTAGAGCTGCTCCACCGGGTACTCGCGCGTGTAGCCGTACCCGCCGTGGATCTGGATGGCGAGGCTGGAGGCCTCGAGGCAGAGCTCCGCGGGCCAGGCCTTCGCCACGGGCGTGAGGAGGTCGAGCAGCGCCGAGGCCTCGGCGCGGTCCTCCGCGGTCTCGCCGGTGTGCTGCTCGTCGACGAGCCGCGCCGCGTAGAGGCAGAGCGCGAGGCCGCCCTCGACGTAGGCCTTGCTGCGGAGCAGCATGCGCCGCACGTCCGCGTGCTCGATGATGGGGACGGGGGAGGAGAGCGGATCCCGGTCCTTGAGCGGGCGGCCCTGGGGCCGCTCGCGGGCGTAGTCGAGCGCGTGGAGGTAGCTCGTCGTGCCGAGCATCACGGCGGCGAGGCCGACGCCGATGCGCGCCTCGTTCATCATGTGGAACATGCAGGAGAGGCCGCGGTTCGGCTCGCCCACGAGCTCCCCGACGCAGCGCCCGTTCTCGCCGAAGGCGAGGTGCGTCGAGACGGTGCCGCGCCAGCCCATCTTGTGGAAGAGCCCGGCCAGCGCCACGTCGTTCCGCTCGCCCAGGGAGCCGTCCTCGAGGACGCGGAGCTTCGGGACGATGAAGAGCGAGATGCCCTTCACGCCCGGCGGCGCGCCCTCGATGCGCGCCAGGACGAGGTGCACGATGTTGGCGGCGAGGTCGTGCTCGCCGCCGCTGATGAACACCTTGGTCCCGGAGATGGAGTAGGTGCCGTCCGGCCGGGGCCTGGCGCTGGTGCGGACGTCGGCGAGCGAGGAGCCGGCCTGCGGCTCGGTGAGGGCCATGGTGCCGAAGAAGCGGCCGGAGTGGAGGTGGGGCAGGTAGCGGCGCTTCTGGTCGGGCGTGCCGAACGCGGCGATGAGGTTCGCGTTCGCGATGGTGAGGGAGGCGTAGGAGGTCGTGCCCACGTTCGCGGCCTCGAACACGGCGTGGCAGGCCCGCGCCACGGTGGACGGGAGCTGCATGCCGCCGACCTCGTAGTGCCGCGCCGAGACCAGGAACCCGGCCGCGATGAAGGCGTCGAGCGCCTCCTTCACCTCCGGGATCATCGTCACGCGCTCGCCGTCGAAGGTGGGCTCGCGCTCGTCCGCGGTGCGGTTGTGCGGGGCGAACTTGCGGTCCGCCACGTCGAGCGCCGTGTCGAGCGCGGAGAGGAAGGTCTCGCGCGAGTGCTCGGTGAAGCGAGGCCGGCGGGTGAGCGCCTCCACGTCCAGCACCTCGAAGAGCTGGAACTCGAGGTCGCGGCGGCTGGCGATGCGGGACTTCATGGCCGCCCCTCGGCCGGGGCAGGGTGGGTCCGGATCGCGACCGGAGCCGGCGCTCCCGTCCCCTGTGCCGTGCGGCTCGGAGGAGCGTTTCGCGTCATCGCGGAGGCGCGTATCGTGCACTCCGCGCTTGCGGGAGTCAACGGCAGCGTGTTACTCCGTGGCGCGTTGGTACGCATGTCGGACAGCCGTTTCGCTGTGCGAAACGCCGCCGCGGCCGGGCGGTCCCGGCGTGGCTATCATGCACTGCTCACGTGGCTGATCATGCAATGATCACGCAGCTACCATGTACTGGTCACATGACTGATCATGCACTGATCACATAATTGATCATGCACTGTTCACCTGGCTTATCA
>DATDDC010000050.1:0-15264 GCA_036523995.1 Anaeromyxobacter sp. | reverse complement strand
ACGCTCGACGACGTCGCGGCGCGCGGCTTCGAGTGGGTCTGGTTCCTCGGGGTCTGGACCACCGGGCCCGCCGCCCGCGCGGTCTCCCGCTCGCGGAAGGACTGGCGCGCCGGGTTCGCGCGCGACCTGCCCGACCTCCGCGACGAGGACATCAGCGGCTCGCCGTTCGTGATCCAGGCGTACGACGTCTCGCCCGAGTACGGCGGCGCCGGCGCGCTCGCGCGGCTGCGTGAAAGGCTCAGGCAGCGCGGGCTCCGGCTCCTCCTCGACTTCGTGCCGAATCACGTGAGCCCGGACCACCCCTGGGTGAACGCCCACCCCGAGTACTTCATCGAAGGGACCGAGGCGGACCTCGCGCGCGAGCCGTCCAACTGGACGCGCCCACCCGGCGCGCGCGGCCGAGTTCTCGCCTGCGGCCGCGATCCCTACTTCCAGGGCTGGCCCGACACCGTCCAGCTGAACTACCGGCACGCCGGGCTCCGGGAGGCGATGCGGCGCGAGCTCGCCCGCGTCGCGGAGCGCTGCGACGGCGTGCGCTGCGACATGGCGATGCTGGTCCTGCCGGACGTGTTCCTGCGGACGTGGGGCGACCGCGCCCTCCCCCATGACGAGCCGTCCCCGGTGGACGAGCCGTTCTGGCCGGAGGCGATCCAGCGCGTCCGGCGCGCGCACTCCGGGTTTCTGTTCATGGCGGAGGTGTACTGGGACCTCGAGTGGACCCTGCAGCAGCAGGGGTTCGACTTCACCTACGACAAGCGGCTCTACGACAGGCTGCACGCCGGGGAGGCGCGTTCCGTGCGCGAGCACCTGTGGGCCACCCCCGAGTTCCAGGAGCACTCGGCGCGATTCCTGGAAAACCACGACGAGCCGCGCGCGGCGTCGGAGTTCTCGCCGGAGGAGCACCGGGCCGCGGCCACCATCGCGTTCCTCACGCCCGGCCTCCGCTTCTTCCATGAGGGGCAGCTCGACGGCCGCCGCGTCCATGTCTCCATGCACCTCGGTCGGCGGCCCGACGAGCGGCCCGACCTCGCGCTGCGGGCATACTACGAGCGGCTCCTCCGGGTGCTCGGGCGGGAGGAGGTGCACACCGGCCGGTGGAGGCTGTGCGAGTACCGTGCCGCGTGGAGCGGCAACCCGACCTGGGACCGGTTCGTGGTGATGGCCTGGGACGGCGGAGCTCGTGCTCGCCTCCTCGCCGCCGTCAACTACGGCGCGACGCGGGCGCAATGCTGGGCACAGGTCCCTTTCACCGGGCTCGCCGGCGCGATCGCGCTCCGGGATCTGCTCGGGGACGAGCGGTACGAGCGAGATGCGAGGGAGCTCGAGTCGAAGGGGCTCTATCTGGACCTGCCGCCGTGGGGGGTCAACGCGTTCGCGGTCGAGCCCCGCCCCTGAAAGCGCCGCTGAGCTCCCGCGGCCCAGACCGCCCAGCGCGAGGGGCTTGGGCGGGTCTGGGCCGTGGCCATCCTGTCAGTGAGCGCCCGGCTGCGGTCCTGGCTTCTGCGACGCCTGAGGAACCGGGTGCGCAGCAGCCTCGCGCAGAGCCTCGTCGAGGCGGCCTCTCAGCTCCTCGCGCACCTTCTGCTGGTACACCTCGCGTGCATCCTTGCCGGTTGTCGCCAGGAGCCTGTCGACGAAGCCCTCATCCGCCAGGAGGACCAGGGCGGAGCTGTCCTTGCCCAGCTTCGAACGGATGATGTCGAAGGTCGGCTGGTCGGTGTCCTCTTCGTCCGCCGCCCCGAAGAGCCCACCGAGCGCCAGACCGAGGGTTCCGAACGCGGCGACTCCGGCCGGACCCGCGAGCGCCCCGAGCAACATGCCCGTCACTCCGCCGGCGGACAGGCCGACCAGGGGCTTCGCTCCTTCCTCGTTCCAGGATTCGTCGGACCCGAGCGCGCCGTAGATCGAGATCCGGCCGGTCTTGTGTCGCTCGATGAGGCCCACGTAATCCGTCCACTCCCGGTCAATGGGATGAAGCTCTTGAAATCCAGTGAGCACTTCGTCCGCCCGGCCAGCACCCGAATAGATGACGACCCCCAGCTTCAATGCCATGACACCCTCCATCCCAGCGGCACGACGCGGGGCCAACGGCTCGGTCGGCTCCGTGAACGCATGATTGCGTCGACAGGAAGGTGATGTGCCCGTCCCGCGATCGCCAGAGGTGTCGGGCAAATGTCACCATCAGTTGTCCTCGCGTGTTTGCTCGCGCTCGGTCCCTGGGCTCCTCTGCTGCGAGCGGAAGAGGCGTCACGAGCCAGTCGTCACGAGCTTCTGGAGGAACGTTTCGCAGAGGTGTGTGCATGCACTGCGAGGACGCGAACGGAGACGATATGTGGAACGCCAGAACGACGATGAGAACCCTGATCGTGGTCGCGCTCGTGTCGGCGGCCGGCGGGGCCCAAGCCAAGTCGAAGGACCAGAAGCTCTGTGCAGACCTGGCGGACTTTCGAGCCTCCGTCGACAAGCTGCAGCAGATGGGGCCGCAGTCCACCGTAGGGGACTTGCGCCAGACGGAGAGCCAGCTCGCCAAGACGGAGAAGCGCATCGCCAGGAGAGCGAAGCACGACAAGCATGCTCGTGATCTGCATGCCTCCATCACCGACTTGAACCGGGCCGTCAACCAGCTGCCCGACGACAGCACGCTCGCTTCCGCGCAGGCGTCGATTCAGGACAAGGTGAGCGCGGTCTCCACCGCAGCCGATGCGTTCAGCCAGAGCTACTGCTCTACGGGGCAATAGAGAATTGGCGCCCGTCCGGCGTTCAACCGGTCTCCTCGGAACGGGCCTTGACCCTTCCGTGGCGGACCGCACGCTTGAACACGGCGTGGTCCCTCTCGGTCTGGTTGGCGTAGGCGACGGAGAAGGCGGCGAGCGCCTCGTCGAACGCGTCGCACGGCGACCAGCTGTCCGAGCGCGCTGATGCCGAGCGTCTTCCGGTAGACGATCGGTGAAAGCACGTAATTCTCCACGAGGTCGTACGCTGCGACGAACACCAGCGCCGTCACGGCGCCGCCGGATCCGCGAGTCGCCCACGCGACGGCTCCGATGGCCAGGAGCCGCAGGGCGGACCCCAGGTACGGGATGAGGACGGACGCGCCTGCGAGCAGCGCCAGCGGGATGACGAATGGAACTCGCGCGACGGCCAGGAACGTGCCGGTCGCGAGGATGCGGGCCACTACGATCGTGCTCAGCCCGGCGAGGTAGCCGCCGAGCGAGATCGAAAGGTGGCGCGCCAGCGCCTCGCCCCACGAGCGGCGGGCAGGCGGCAGGGATCCGATCGCTCGCCGCACGAGATCGGGGCCGCTGGCCAGGAGCAGCACGGCCAGCAGGAGCGCCGTCGCGAAAGCGCCGGCGGCGTTCGCGACCCCGCCCGCCGCACCGTAGACGCCACCCGCCAACGCGCCAGCGCCGCGCGACAGCGCGTCATGGAGCCACGGTGCCAGGGAAGTTCCATCGACGACGCTGCCGAACCGGCCGAGGAGGGCGGTGCGGACGCGATCGGCGACGGCCGGCGCTGCGGTCGCGAGCCCGCTCGCCTGGGCGACGAGCGGGCCGACCGCGACGAAGACGGCGGCAAGCGTGACCGCGACGACCCCGCTCAGCACCAGCGCGAGCGCCCACATGCGGCCGAGGCCCCGGCGCACCAGCGCGGCGACCGGCCGATCCAGGACGACCGCCATCACGGCGGCCACGTACACCAAGGCGAGCAGCGCTGCGGAGCGCCAGAGGACGAATGCGGCCAGCGCCACGAACAGGACGCCGCACGTCGCGGCCGCTGCGCGGCCGGCCACCGCAAGGGCCGCCGCCGCGCGGCCTGGATCGCGGGGCGCCTCCATCACGCCTCGACGACGCCTGCGTGGCTGGCGAAGTGCATCCGCATGACGATAGAGCCGACGAGCAGTCGAAGGACACCACCACGTCGGGCTGGCCATCGTCCCGGCGGCTCGCGTTCTCCAGGTTCACCTGCGCATCGTGAGGGTGCCGTGGATGTCGCCATACCGGCCGTCCGCGAAGATGGCGCCGAACTCCTCCCGTTGCTGGAGGAACCTGACCAGCTTCCTCACGGTGGTCGCCTCGGCAGCCTCTCGACAGACGCGAGGGAGGGCCGATCGAGCGCTTGGCCGAGGGCCAGCCCACCTGCATCGCGTGCGAGCGCCCGCCTACTTGGACGTCGGCTCGCACGGGGAGTTCACAAGCGAACCGTGGCAGGGGGCGGGACGTTCCCCTACAGATGCCCCGCCGAAGAAGACGCGTGCTCGACACCGGGCTCCTCTCGAGCGCTGGGCGGAGTTGCGGGGTCTCGGCCGCCGCCCTTCATCGACGGGAAGGAGCGGTTTCATGGACAAGATGCTCGTAGTGGTGTTCCCCACCGAGAGTGCAGCGTACGAGGGCAGCAAGGCCCTATCCACGCTGGACTCGGAGGGCAGCATCGTCCTCTACGCGAAGGCCGTGATCGCGAAGGACGGAGCCGGACGCGTGGCCGTCAAGCAGGAAGCGGACGAAGGTCCCCTGGGGACCACGGTCGGTCTTCTCACGGGAACGCTCGTCGGATTGATCGGCGGGCCCGCCGGCGCCGCCATCGGAGCCACCATCGGAACGTTCGGGGGCGGCATGTTCGACCTCGCGAGGGTGGGCGTCAGCACCGACTTCGTCGAGGAGATAGCGGGCTCGCTGCAGCCCGGCAAGGTGGCCGTGATCGCAGAGATCAACGAGGAGTGGGTGACTCCGGTCGACAGCCGGATGGAAGCCCTGGGCGGCGAGGTCCTCCGCCGCGCGCGCACGGAAGTCGTCGACGCGCAGATCTCCTCGGAGCAAGCCGCGGTGAAGGAGGAGATCGCGGATCTGAAGGCGGAGGTGGCCAGGGCGACCGGCGAGGCGAGGTCCAAGCTGCAGAAGCGGCTCGACGCGGCCAGCGCCCGGCTCCAGGGGCTGCAGTCGCGCGCGAAGAGCGCCTTCGACGGCGACCGGGAGCAGATGGAGGCGAAGCTGCGCGTCCTCCAGGACCGGGCTGCCCAGGCCAAGGGGGAGGCGAAGACCGCCCTGCAGCAGCGTACCGACAAGCTGCAGAAGGCCTGGGAGCGCACCAAGGAGAAGTGGGGAGCGACGCCCTCCGCGGAAAGGTGACGGCCATGGCGACGGAAACGGTCCAGGACCCGTTCCTGGGAATGCTGAAGCAGGGAGCTCACTCCGCGGCGGACGTGCTGATGGCCATGGGCATCGCGCTCGTGGTCCTCGGTGCCATCGCGCTGCTCGCCCCGCTGACCAGCGGTCTGATCTTCGACATCTTGTTCGGCGCCCTGCTGATCGGAGCCGGGATCGTCGAGTTCATCGACGCGTTCCGTTCCGGCAGCTGGCAGCGGGGTGCGCTGCTGGCGCTTGCCGGGGTCGTCACGCTGGCCGCCGGCATCCTCTACATCGCACGGCCCCTCGTCGGGCTGGTGGCGCTCACGCTCGTCTTCATCGCCTACCTCGTCTTCCTGGGCGCCTTCCGGCTCGTCATGTCCGTCCAGTTGCCGAGAGGGACTCCCGGCAAGGGCATGTCCTTCGTGAGCGGCCTCGTGGCGCTGGTGCTCGCCTTCATCTCGATCGCGGAGCTGCCGAGCGTCAGCCCGTGGCTCATCGGGACGTTCATCGGCGTGAGCCTCGTCTTCGCCGGCGCCGCGCGGATCTCCGTCGCGCTCGGGTTCCGCAGAGCGGAGCACCTGATGGGCCCGGCGCCGGTGCACCGGTAGCGCATATACCCGAGGTGAATGGTGAGGTGGCGGCCGGGGACGATCCCGCTCACCTGTCCGGCGAGCGGGTTCCGTCCCCCTGCGCCGCCGCGCCCGACCGTCCCCGCTCGTTCCACCAGATCCGGCCGGCGAGAGACGGCGACACCGCCATGTGTCCCTCCGCGTCGACGATCACGGCGCCGGCGCCGCTCTGCTCCGCGAGCGCGAGCCCCTTCTCTCCCCCGAGGATGAACGTGGCCTTGGTGAGGATCTCGGCGTCGGTGGCGGTCCGCGCCAGCACCGTCGACTGGCGGCTCGCGCGAGCGGGCTCGCAGGTGCGCGGGTCGATGATGTGGTGGTAGCGGACGCCGCCGACCTCGAACCAGCGCTCGTAGTCGCCGCTCGTGGAGAAGGCCGCGTCGGTGACCTCGAGCTGGCCGAGGACGTCGTCCGGGCCGCCACGCGGGTCGCGGATGCCGACGCGCCAGGGGCGGTCACCGCGCTTCCCCGCCGCGTAGAGGTCGCCGCCCGCCTGCACGAAGAAGCTCCGGAGGCCCAGGGCGCGGAGCCGCTCCACCGCGCGATCTACCCCCCAGCCCTTGGCGAGCCCGCCGAGCCCGAGGCGCATCCCCGAGACCGGGAGGCGCACCGCGCAGCCGGCGGGGCGCGGAGCGATCTGCACGCGGCGGTGCGCGACGAGCTTGCAGCGGCGGGCCACCGCCTCGCGCGGCGGGACGGTGCCGCGGTGGCTTCCGTCGAAGGTCCACACGTCGCGGAGCGCGGCCCAGGTCGGGTCGAAGAGCCCACCCGTGCGCCGCGCCCCCTCGAGCCCGATGCGGAGCACCTCGCAGAGGTCGGCGGGCGCCGGCACCGGCTCGCGACGGCCGGCGCCCCGGTTGATCCGGTCGAGGGGAGAGCCGGGCCTCCACTCGTTCATCGCCTCCTCGACCCGCTCGAACGCGCCGAAGGCGGCCTGGAACGCGCGCTCCGCCTCCGCTCCGGAGACGCCCACCAGGGCGACCGTGACGCGCGTCGCCATCATCTCGCGCGTCTCGACGGAGAGGGGAACGGCGCCGGGAAGGTCGGCGGCGAGGAGGAGCGCGAGGAGCGTGAGCGAGGGCATGAGCGGGGGGCTCCGAAAAGCCGCGCGCGAGAACCTGTATCATGGCGCGACAATCTTTGCGCGGCCTATTGTCGCCGATTGCACCGCGGAGCAGCTTGGGCGACGGAGGACATGTTCGCGTGCCTCGCGCCGCGCTCGTCGGGCCAAAGAACGTGTCAATCGGCGCGCAATGCGCACGGAAGGGGAAAGCCATGTCTCGGGAAGGGAAGAAGAGGTCGATTGCGGCATCCGCCGCCGCCTGGCGATCACGAGCGCGAACGAGGTGCTGTTCGTGGCACGGCTCCGGGGGCGCGGGCGCCGGCGCCGGCGCGAGACACCGGTCCCCCCGGGGCGGGGCGACGTCGACGTGGCAGGAGCCGACCTCCATCGATCCGATCCTCGCATGGCGGTCCGACACTAACCGTCAAGCCCTCCAGGTGGGCGACGCCGGGCGCGCGCGGCGGGAGCATCCTGCTCTCCGCGCGCAGCGGGGGTCGGCCCCCCGCGCTCGCCGACGGGATGACCGCAGTGCGCCATCTCGTATTCCCAGAGGCCCGCGGCGGCGCCGGCCTCGAGCATCCCGAGCACGGTGTCGAGGTCCGCCTCCGGCGGTATGTCGAGGGCGAGCGTGTGGCCGCCGGCACCTTCGTACCCGCAGCCCAGGCCGTGGAGCTCCGCCCAGCGTTCTCGAAACACCGCCGACTTCAGGTCGACGCCGACGAACATCCTGCACGTCGAGTGACCTCCTCGGATCGAGACGCCCCGGAACGTAAGCACACCGTAGCGGCCTGGCCGGCCGAACACGACGTCGCGATAGCTCACGCCGCGGACGAAGAAGGGGATGCTCGCGAGCCGGAAGCGGTCCGCGCCGACCCGCTCGGCCCAGAGCGTCTCGCCCACCATTCCGCCCGAGCGCTCCGGATCGATTCGGAAGCTGATCTTCACCATCTCTTCGTGCCGCACGTGCACCCTCGCGCCGACGGATCTCGTGTCGCGTGAGAAGCAGCAACCATGCCGTTCCGAGATGCAGCGCCGACTTCACTCCTCGGCGTCCGGACCGGCCGAGGGACGGCCGCTGCGGCCGAGCCGCGGAGCTCGCGGCCGGGGCCGCAGGCCGGGAGCGGTCGCGGCTCGCGCCGGCGAAGCTCGTGCGCGCTCACACCTCGATGGGCTTGAAGACCAGCACCACCGCCATGACCACGAAGACCATGGTCTCGGCGGCCGGTCCCCAGACGCGGCCGGTGACGGCCATGACCATGCCCAGCGCGAAGGACGCCACGAGCGTGCCGCGCATGCTCCCCAGCCCTCCCACCAACACCACCGCGAAGCTGAGGAGCAGCACGTGGAAGCCCATGTACGGATGCAGCGTGGTGATGGGGGCGTAGAGGATGCCGCCCAGCGCGGCGAGCGCGCTCCCCAGCACGAAGACGAGCGAGAAGGCGCTGTCGACGCGGATGCCCAGGCTCCGGACGGCGTCCTTGTCCTCGAGGCCGGCCACCACGATCTTGCCGACGACCGTCCGGCGAAAGAAGACCTCCAGGCCGCCGAAGATGACGAGAGAGAGCCCGATGATGACGAGCCGGTAGACGGGGAGGCCCACGCCCAGGATGGAGACGTGCGTGCCGATGGGATCGGAGAGCGGGATGGGGCTCGCGCCCCAGATCCACTTCGTGGCGTCGACGCCGATGAGCAGCACCGCGTAGGTCCCGATGATGGCGTAGTCGATGGACTGCCCGTAGAGCCGCCGGATCACGTAGCGCTCGATGAGCCACGCCACGGGCACCACCGCCGCCACGCCGGCCGCGGCCGCCAGCAGGAACCGCCCCCCGCTCAGCTCGAGCGCGGTGAAGAGCACGTAGGGACCGAGGGTGTAGACGAGCGCGTGGGCGAAGTTCACGATGCGCATCGTCCCGAAGGTGAGCGAGAGGCCGATCGAGATGATGTAGAGGATGCCCCCGATGGTGAGGCCGTAGGCGACGACGCCGATCATGCCTGCTCCGTGCGCCGCGGGCCGAGCCAGCGGAGGAGGAAGCCCCACAGCCCGGCGCGGAACCGGAAGACCAGGAAGAGCAGGGCGAAGCCCAGGAACATCTCCCAGCGCTGGATGTAGCTCGGGAGGAAGTTCGAGATGAGCATGTACGCCAGGCCGCCGGAGACGGCCCCGTAGACGCTCCCCGCTCCGCCGATGAGCGTGGCGAACACCACCTCGACGTTGCGGGTCGGGTCGATGAAGCTCGGGGTGACGTAGCTGTAGTTGACGATGGCGAGGCCGCCGGCGAAGGCGGCGAGGCTCGTGGAGAGGACGAAGGCCTGGAGCTTCGCCCGGAAGACGTCGTAGCCCAGGAACCGCACGCGGGTCTCGTTCTGCTGGATGCTGCGCAGCAGGATGCCGAAGGGCGAGCCGGTGAGGCGCCGCATGAGCCAGACGGCGCCGAGCAGCGCGGCCAGCGCGAAGGCGAACAGGGTCCTGCGGTCGCCGAGGTCGAGCGGGCCGACCGGCCGGAAGGTGACGGAGAGCCCGTCCTCGCCTCCGGTCCACCGCGCCAGCGCGATGAGCGCGATGAAATGGCCGACCTGGTTGAAGGCGAGGTTGATGAGGGCGAAGCAGGCGCCCGTGGTCCGCACCGTGATGGGCCCGAGGAGGAGGCCGACGAGGGCGCCGGCCGCCGCCGCCGCGGCGAGCGCGAGGAGCGGATTGCCGCCGAGCCAGCCCCCGGAGAGCGCGGCCGCGTACGCGCCGGTGCCGAGGTAGAGCATGTGGCCGAAGGAGAGCCGGCCCATGTAGCCGTAGAGCAGGTCGTACGACAGGACGAAGATGCAGAAGATGACGAAGTCCGTGACCCGGTGCAGGGAGAAGGCCCAGGCGAGGAGGAGGAACAGCCCGGCGATGATGGGCAGGTCGAACCTGCGGAGCCAGGAGGCGGCGGCGGGGCTCACAGCAAGTGCTCCAGCGCCGCCTGGTCGCGCAGCTCCGCCGGGCGGAGCTCCGAGCGGATCCGTCCCTCCTTCACCGCGTAGACGCGATGGGCGAGCTGCCGCACCACGCCGAGGTTCTGCTCGACGATGATCATGGCGACCCTGCCCTTGCTCCGCTCGAGCACCTCGAAGACCTCCTCGATGGCGCCGGCGGAGAGCCCCTCCGTGGGCTCGTCGACGAGGAGGAGGCGCGGCTCGCCGAGGAGGGCGCGCCCGAGGAGCAGGAGCTGCCGCTGCCCGCCGGAGAGCGTCCCGGCCATGCGGTCGAGGAAGCGGGTCATGGGGGGATGGAGCTCGGCGACGCGGTCGATGGCCACCGCGAGCTTCACCCCCGCGCCGTGCGCCGCGATCTCGATGTTCTCCTTCACCGTGAGCTTCGTGAAGACCCGCTTGTCCTGGAAGACGTAGCGGACGCCCTCCCGCGCCACCTCCTCCGGCGGCCTCCCGGAAATCTCGTGGCCGTCGAAGCGGATGGATCCCGCGAGCGGCCGCAGGAAGCCGGCGATGGTCTTGAGGAGCGTCGTCTTGCCGGCGCCGTTCCGGCCCACCACGAAGACCCGCTCGCCCGTGTCGACACCGAGCGAGACCCCGTGGAGGACCCGGGCGCGCCCGTAGGCGACGTCGATGCCGTCGACCTCGAGGAGCGCGTTCATGCCTCGGCGCCCCGGCCGTCTCTCGAGGCGCCGCCGGTGAGGCCCCGCCCCTCGCCGCCCCAGTACACCTGCCGCACCGTCGCGTCGGCGAGCACCTCGGAAGGCTTGCCCTCGGCGATGAAGCGGCCCTCGTGCATCACCGAGAGGCGCGAGGCGAGGTCGACGAGGTACGAGATCTTGTGCTCGATGATGACGATGGAGAGCGTCCCCTGGATCCGCCTCACCAGGCCGAGCACCTCCGCGATCTCCACGTCGGAGAGCCCGGCGAAGGGCTCGTCGAGGAGCAGCACCCGCGGCCGCAGCGTGAGGGCGAGCGCGATCTCCAGCATGCGCTTGTCCCCGTAGGAGAGCTCCGCGGCGGGAAGCTCCGCCTTGGCGGCGAGGCCGACGTGCTCCAGCGCCGCGGAGCAGGCCCGCAGCAGCTCCGGCCGCCGCGAGGAGCCGAGGAGGAAGCGCCTCCCGCGGGCCAGCGAGGGGTCGGCGCGGATGGCGGCCAGGACCAGGTTGTCGAGCGCGGGGAGGGCGTCGAACACCGACACGAGCTGGAAGGTCCGCACCAGCCCCCGCCGCACGCGCTCGTGCGGCGCGCAGCCGGTGACGTCCAGCCCGGAGAGGTGGACGGTCCCGGCCGCGGGAGGGACGAGGCCGGTGATCAGGTTGAAGAAGGTGGACTTGCCGGCGCCGTTCGGGCCGATGATCCCGACCGTCTCCCCTTTACGGAGGGTGTATGTGGCGGCGTCGACTGCGGTGAAGGTGCCGAAACGAGCCGTGGCGCCTCTGGTCTCGAGGATGATGTCGCCCGGCGACGGCTCCGGCATCGGCACCTCGCATCTTCACCGCCCTGAAGGCGCTACTCGTAGCCGAGCATCTTCAGCGAGGGCAAGTAGTCCTCCTTGGTGAAGGCGCCCACCACCTTCACGAGGTCGTACTTGTCGCCCTGGCGCGCCTTGGCGGCCTTCCCGATCACCACGAGCGCGTTGTACTTGAACACCGGCACGTGATCGACGCGCCACGTCCCCTTGCCCTTCACCGAGTCGAAGGCGGGGCTGCTCTTGAGGGCCTTCGCCACCGCGTCGGGGTCGGCGCTCCCGGCCAGGCTCACGGCGCGCAGCGCCTCCTTCGTCAGCATGTAGGCGATGGCGGCGTACGGATCGGGCGGGACGCCGTAGGCCTTCCTGAACTTGTCCGTGAAGGCCTTGCTGGCCGCGGCCACGTCCTTGTCCGGGAACTCGGACAGGTCGTAGTACCAGCTCATGAGCGAGTACACGCCCTCGAGCGCCTCGGGCGGCACGCCGCTGCCGAAGACGTTCGTCATCCAGTCGAACCAGATCTTCGTCTTCCCCTTGAGGCCGGTCTCGTACGACTGCTTGAGCACGTTGATGGCGTCGACGCCCCAGTGGGCCAGCATCACCACCTCGGGCTTCATGTCCGCGATCTTGGTGAGGTAGGGCGTGTAGTCCGCGGTGCCGACCGGGGATTCCAGATATTCGGCCTTCACCCCGAGCTTCTCGAAGGCCGCCTGGGCCCCGCGCCACTGGTCCTGGCCGAAGGCGTAGGCCGGCCCGAAGAAGACCACCTTCCTGAGGCCGAGGTTGTTCACGATGTAGGAGGCGCTGGCGTAGCCGATCGAGTAGGCGCTCCCGAGCATCGAGAAGGTGTGCGGCGCCATCTCCTCCTTCTTGAACATCCCGAGCGCCACCACGCAGGCGGGGAAGTAGGGGATGGGGGTCTTCTTGACCTCCTTGTTGAGCGCCGCGGCGATGGGCGCGAACGTCTGCCCCACGAGGAAGTCGATCTTCTCCTCGTCGACGAGCTCGCGGAAGCGGCGGATGGCGACGTCGGGCTTGGTCTCGTCGTCCTTGAGGACGTAGGTCACCTTGACCTTCCTCTTGCCCACGTGAAGGCCGCCCTGCGCGTTGACCTCCTCGATGGCGAGGAGCGCGCCGTCGCGCTGGACGGGGCCGATGGGCGAGGCCGGTCCGGTGAGGCCGAACATGAGGCCGACCTTGAGCGTGTCCTTCTTGAAGTCGGCGGCCGTCGCCGCGGGAGCGGCGAGCGAGGAAGCCAGGGCCACCACCATCAGCCTGCCCATCGCGGAAGTCGTCTTCGGTGCGCTCATCGGTGACTCCTCCTGTTCCGGCGCAGCTCCGGGTCGCGGAGGCGCCGGGGACTATGGTCGCCGCTCGAGGCGGATACTCCGGGTGCGAGCCCTGCTCCCGGCATCGATGGAAGCCCCAGGGTCATGAGTCTGCACGCCCGGAACCCGAGAGCGCAAGCAGAACTCCCGGAACCTCCTCGATCTCGAGCGAGAAGCGGGCGGCCCCCGACGCCAGCGCCGCCCCCGGCATGCCGTGGACCACCGAGCTCGAGGGGCCCTGCGCCGCGGTGTAGCCGCCGGCGTCCCGGACGGAGAGGAGACCGGCCGCGCCGTCGTCGCCCATGCCGGTGAGCACGAGGCCCGCCGCGGCGGCGCCGTGCTCCGCCGCGAGCGCGCGGAACAGCACCGAGCCCGACGGGCGGAAGCCCCGCACCGGCGGACCATCGTCGAGGCGCACGTGCCCGTCGGCCGGCGCGAGGTGCCGCCCGCCGCGCGCCACCAGCACGGCGCCGGGCTCGATGGGCGCGCCGTCGTCCGCGAGCCGGACCCGGAGCCGCGTCTCGCCCTGCAGCCAGCGGACGAGCCCTTCCTCGAAGCCCCGCGCGATGTGCTGCACGACCAGGATGGGAAGCCCGTAATCGCCGGGGAGCGCGGCCAGGATGCGCGCCAGCGCGGCGGGGCCTCCGGTGGAGGCGGTGATGCCCACGACCCTGGCCCAGCCCGGCTTCCCCGCGCTCGGCCTGGCGCGCCCGGCCCGCTTGCGGGGAACGGTCAGGTCGGTGCCGGCGACGGCGCGCACCGCCGCGCGGATGGCCTCGGCCTGTCGCTCGAACGTTCCGGCTCCGGAGCGCCGCGGCTTCGGCACCACGTCGACCGCCCCGGCGCGCAGCGCCTCGAAGCCGAGCCGCTGCTCGTCGGCGGAGACCTCGGCGCTCACCACGAGCACCGGGGTCGGCCCCCTGGCCATGATGCGGCGGATGGCCTCGATCCCGCCGAGCCGCGGCATGCGGACGTCCATGGTGACGACGTCCGGCCGGAGGGCCAGGGTCCGGGCCACCGCCTCCTCGCCATCGCCGGCCTCGCCGACCACCTCCAGATCGGGAGCGGTGGCGAGGACGGTTCGCAGGATGGCGCGGAAGGTCGCCGAGTCGTCGGCGACGAGGACTCGGATCACGGCGACTCCGGTAGGAGCCGCCGCACCATCTCCAGCAGCATGCCGCGCTCCACCTCGCTCTTCACGAGATACGCGTCGGCCCCGGCCTCGAGCCCGGCGGCGCGATCCTCGGGCGAGTGGAGCGAGGTCACGAGGACCACGGGCAGGGAGCGGAGCCGGGGATCGGTCCGGATGCGGCGGGTGAGCGCCAGGCCGTCGAGGCGCGGCATCTGGACGTCGGTCACCACGAGCTGGCAAGGAGCCTCGGCGAGCCGCTCCAGCGCCTCCTCGCCGTCCGCGGCCGCGGCCACCGTGTACCCGGCGATCTCCAGGATCGTCTTCATGGCGGCGCGGGTCGTGGGGGAGTCGTCGGCGACGAGGATGCGCGGCGGGGGCGCCTCGGCCGGCCCCACGGCGGCGGCGCGGCGCGCCCGCGCCAGGATCTCCGCGGCGTTCAGGACGCCGACCAGGCTCCCGTCCTCGAGGAGCGCCGCGCCGGCGAGGTGGACGATCGGCGCGCAGATCCGGCCGAGGCTCGACACCACCAGCTCCTGCCTGCCGAGCACCTCGTCCACGCCGAAGGCCATCCGCTCCCCTCCGAGCGCGAGGACGATCGCCGGCTGCGGCCCCGCCGCCGGCGCGCCCCAGGCCGTCCGGGGCATCCCCAGGACGTGTCCCAGCGGCACGTAGGGGACCTGGGCCTCGCCGATGCGAGCGCTGGCGCGGCCGGCCACGGTCCCGAGGTCGGCCCGGCCGAGCCGCAGGACCCGCTCGACCGCCTCGGCCGAGACGGCGGCCAGGGTCCCGCCCAGCCGGAGGAGGATCCCGCTCGTGGTCGCGAGCGTGAGCGGCACGTCGAGGAGGAAGCGCGTTCCCCTCCCCGGGGTCGACTCGACGGAGACCGTGCCCTGGAGCCGGGTGGCCGCGTCGCGCACGACGTCGAGCCCCACGCCGCGGCCGGAGACGGCGGTGACCGCGTCGGCCGTCGTGAACCCCGGGCGGAAGAGCAGCTCGAGGCAGGCGCCCTCGTCCAGGGACGCGGCCGCCGCCTCGGCGATCACGCCGGAGCGCACGGCCTTCTGCCGGATCCGGTCGCGATCGACGCCGGCGCCGTCGTCGGCCACGGTCACCGCCACGCGGCTGCCGCGCGGCGCCACCTCCACGCGGACCGTGCCGGCGGTGGGCTTCCCGGCGGCGGCGCGCGCCGCGGGCGGCTCGATGCCGTGGTCGATGGCGTTCCGCACCAGGTGCACGAGGGCGGGGCGCAGCGCCTCCACCATGTGCCGGTCGAGCTTCACGTCGGTGCCGGAGAGCGCGACGGCCACGTCCTTCCCGAGCGCTCCCGCCGTCTCCCGGGCCGTCCGCCGCAGGGGCTCGAGCGCCGCCGCCGCGGGGATCATGCGCAGGTCGCGCAGGTCCTCGCGGAGCGCCGCGGCCTCCACGCGCTGCCGGGCGGCCTCGTGCAGGGACTCGCGCCCGAGCGAGCCGAGCTCCCGCACCAGCTCGCGGAGCCGCTCGAGGCTGGCCGGCGCGACCCCGGTCTCCTCGGCCTCGCCGGCGGCGGCCCGCACC
>DATDDC010000049.1:0-7875 GCA_036523995.1 Anaeromyxobacter sp. | reverse complement strand
CGGGGCGACGCGGCGGGGGAGGAGGCGGCGGCGGGGCGCGGAGGGGCGGCGGCCTCGCCGGCGTGCTCACCGGGGCCGCGTGGATGGTGGCGCCCTTCAGGACCGCGGTGACCTTGCCGTCCTCCGTGAGGGCGACCCGGCCAGTGAGGTCCATGGCGGGGAGCGGCTCGTCCGCCTCGACGGCGAGCTCGACGTCGAAGTCGCTCGCGTCCGGGATCGGCCCGGCCTGCGGCTCCGCGGGCGCGAAGGTGGCGGCCTTCGGGACGAGCGCATGCAGGGCGTCGACGAGCTTCTTCGCCTCGAACGGCTTCTCGAAGTAGCCGGAGGCGCCCTGCTGGAGGCGCGCGTCCTGGGCGGCGCGCCCGCCCTTGAAGACGCCCGTCATGAAGACGAACGGCACCTTCGCCTCGCGGAGCGCCTGGGCGACGTCGTAGCCCATCATGTCGGGGAGGAGGACGTCGACGACCGCGGCCGCCGGGCGATCGTTGCGGAGCTTGGCGATGGCCGTGCTGCCGCGCGTGGCGGAGATCGGCGTCCAGCCCTGGGCCTCGACCAGCCGCGCGAGCAGCGTGAGCAGCTCCTGATTGTCGTCCACGAGGAGGATCTTCGCGCCCACGCGCGGGCACGATACCGGGGGGGGCGGGTACGGTTCAATGTGTGCGCATTTGTGGCAGCCTCCGGGTGCGGCGTGCTAGACCAAACGACGTTTCCAGCGATCCCGGAGGTGCACGATGCGCAGCTTCCGCGCGGTTTCCGTCGCCGTGTCGCTCCTCGCCCTCGCCGCCTGCGAGCAGAAGAAGAAGGAAGCTCCCCCCGCTCCCGCCGCCCAGGGCGGCGCGCCCGCCGCGGGCGCCGTGATCCTCGTGGGTCACGTCGCCTCGCTCACCGGAAACGAGGCCACCTTCGGCGACTCGACCGACAAGGGCATCCGCCTCGCCATCGACGAGGTGAACGCCAAGGGCGGCGTGAAGGGCAAGCAGCTCCAGCTCAAGACCTACGACGACCAGGGCAAGCCGGAGGAGGCCGCCATCGCGGCAACGCGCCTCATCGTGCAGGACAAGATCTCCGTCCTGCTCGGCGAGGTGGCGTCCTCGCGCTCGCTCGCCATGGCGCCCATCGCGGACCAGAACAAGGTCCCCATGATCACCCCCTCGTCCACGAACCCGAGGGTCACGAAGGACGCGGGTAAGACCCGGCCCTACGTGTTCCGCGTGTGCTTCATCGATCCCTTCCAGGGGACCGTGATGGCCAAGTTCGCGAGCGAGAAGGGCATCAAGAAGGTGGCCGTGCTCCGCGACGTGGGGAACGACTACTCCGTCGGCCTCGCCGACTACTTCCTCTCCAAGTACAAGGAGCTCGGCGGCAAGATCGTGGACGACCAGAGCTACAAGGCCGGCGATCAGGACTTCAAGGCGCAGCTCACCGCCATCAAGGCGAAGGGGCCCGAGGCCATCTACGTGCCCGGCTACTACACCGACGTCGCCCTCATCGCCCGCCAGGCGCGGGAGCTCGGCATCAAGGTGCCGCTCATGGGCGGCGACGGCTGGGACTCCCCGAAGCTCTTCGAGATCGGCGGCAAGGCCATCGAGGGGAGCTACTTCTCGAATCACTACTCGTACGAGGATCCGTCGCCCCGCATCCAGGACTTCGTGAAGAGGTACAAGGAGCGGTACGGCGTCATCCCCGACGGCCTCGCCGCCACCGGCTACGACGCCGCCCGCATCGCCTTCGACGGGATGAACCGCGCCAAGGACTGGACGGGCGAGGCGGCGCGCGACGCCATCGAGGCGACGCGCGGCTTCGAGGGCGTCACGGGCGTCATCAGCATCGACGCCGACCACAACGCCGTGAAGCCGGCGGTGGTCCTCGAGATCAAGGGCGGAGCCGGCCACTACGTCGCCACGGTGCAGCCCGACGCCGGCCCGAGCGCGTCGTCGCAGGCGCAGCCCACGCCGGCCTCGCCGAAGCCGAACTAGCCGCTCCGCCCGAGCGCGCCCCGCACGCCGGTGACCGAGTTCCTCCAGCACCTCGCGAACGGGCTCTCGGTCGGGACCATCTATGCCCTCATCGCGCTGGGCTACACGATGGTCTACGGCGTCCTGAAGCTCATCAACTTCGCCCACGGCGACGTCTACATGGTGGGCGCCTTCGCGGGCTACTACCTCGGCCAGGTTCTCGGCACCGAGAAGGAGCCGAGCTTCGTGAAGGCCGCCTTCATCACCATGGGCGCCATGGTCATCTGCGGGGCGCTCGGCTTCGCCATCGAGCGCTTCGCCTACCGGCCGCTCCGCCACCGGGCGCGGCTCACCGCGCTCATCACCGCCATCGGCGTCTCCTTCCTCCTCGAGTACGGGTTCCAGCTCCCGCCGTTCGTCCGCTCGCCCATCGAGTTCCCGCCCGGGCCGAGCCCGCGCTTCTTTCCCCAGCTCCTCGAGCTGGGAGAGCCCTTCGAGCTCTTCGGCGCGACCGTGCCGCGCATCGACGTGCTCGGCTTCGCCGTCGCCGTCGTCCTCATGCTGGGCCTGCAGTGGATCGTCTACAGGACGAGGTTCGGGACGGCCATGCGCGCCGCGTCCTTCGATCCCCAGGTGGCGGGGCTCATGGGGATCCCGGTGAACAGGATCATCTCCGGGACCTTCGTGCTGGGGAGCGCCCTCGCCGCGGCGGCGGGCATCATCAACGCCTCGTCGCGGCCCAAGATCGAGCCGCTCTTCGGCCTCATCAGCGGGCTCAAGGCCTTCGTGGCGGCGGTGCTGGGCGGCATCGGCTCGGTGCCGGGCGCCATGGCGGGCGGCATGGTCCTCGGCCTCACGGAGGAGTACGTGGCGGGCTACACCTCCTCTCAGTACCGCGACGCCATCGCCTTCACGGTCCTCATCCTCGTCCTGCTCGTCCGGCCGGAGGGCCTCTTCGGCAAGGGACAGGTGGAGAAGGTCTAGTGGGCCGCGCCAGGGCCTTCCTTCGATCGGTCGCGCCGTTCCTCGTGGGCGCGCCGATCCTTGCGCTGCTTCAACGCGTGATCCCGCCGGGCTGGCAGCCTGTCGCGGTCAACGCGGGCGTGGACGTCGTCCTCGCCGTCTCGCTCAACGTGGTGAACGGCTTCACGGGCCAGTTCTCGCTCGGCCACGCCGGCTTCATGGCGGTCGGCGGGTACACCGCCGCCAAGATCACGCTCGCCCTGGCGGGCGTGAAGATCGCGTTCCTCCCCGAGATCGTCTCGGATCAGCTCGTCTTCGCCCTCGCCCTCTCCGCGGGCATGGGCATGGCCGCGATCGCCGGCTTCCTCGTCGGGATGCCCTCGCTCCGGCTCCGCGGCGACTACCTCGCCATCGTGACGCTCGGCTTCGGCGAGATCATCCGCTCCATCATCGAGAACATGAAATTCCTCGGCCAGGCCACCGGTCTCTCCGGCCTCCCTGCCCACACCAATTTCGCCTGGGTTGGCATCTCGGCGATCGCCACCATCGTCATGGCGCGCCGCCTCGCCGTCTCCACGGAGGGCCGAGCGCTGTTTGCCATTCGCGAGGACGAGGTCGCCGCCGAGGCCATGGGCGTGGACACCACGGGCTACAAGGTCCGCGCTTTCGTCATCTCCGCCGCCTACGCCGGCCTGGCGGGCGGCCTCCTGGTGCACGCGATCCTGCTCGTCACGCCGAAGATGTTCACCTTCATCCGCTCCATCGAGGTGGTGGTGATGGTGGTGCTTGGAGGCCTCGGGTCGGTGACGGGCTCGGTGCTCGCCGCGGTCGCGCTCAGGTTCGCCCTCGAGGGCTTTCGCGAGTTCCAGCAGTACCGCATGGTCGTGTACGCGCTCCTCCTCGTCGTCCTCATGCTGCTCCGGCCGCAGGGCATCTTCGGCACGCGGGAGATCTGGGACCTCGCGCCCTTCCGCCGCCTGCCGCGCCCGCGCCCCCTCGCGCCGGCGCCGGGCGGCGCCTCGCCGACGGAGGTCCGCGACGACGCCGGCACCGGGAGGCGGGCGTGAGCGCGACGACGCTCGAGCTCGCCCGGGTGACGATGCGCTTCGGGGGCCTGAAGGCCCTCTCCGACTTCAGCCTGGCCATGCGCCCCGGCGAGCTCGTCGGCCTCATCGGCCCGAACGGCGCGGGGAAGACCACCGCCTTCAACGCCATCACCGGCGTCTACGAGCCGACCGAGGGTGACGTGAAGGTCGCGGGCGAGGTCGTGAACGGCAAGCGGCCGCACGAGATCTGCCGGCTGGGGGTGGCTCGCACCTTCCAGAACATCCGCCTCTTCCGCGAGCTCACCGCGCTCGACAACGTGCGCATCGCCTGCCACGCCAGCGCCAGGAGCGGCTTCTTCGACGCGCTCTTCCTCACGGGCCGCCACCGCTCCGAGGAGGCGCGCATCGTCGCGCGCGCGGAGCAGTACCTCGAGGTGATGGGGCTCTCGCACCGCGCCGCGGAGATCTCCAAGGGGCTCCCCTACGGCGAGCAGCGGCGGCTCGAGATCGCCCGGGCGCTCGCCACCGGCCCCAAGGTCCTCTGCCTCGACGAGCCCGCCGCCGGGATGAACGCGGCGGAGAAGTCGTCGCTCATGGACCTCATCCGCTCCATCCGCGATCGCTTCGGCATCTCCATCCTCCTCATCGAGCACGACATGCGGGTCGCCATGGGCGTGTCCGAGCGCATGCTCGTCCTCGACCACGGCGTCACCATCGCCGAGGGGAAGCCCGAGCAGATCCGCCGGGACCCGAAGGTGATCGAGGCCTACCTGGGCGACGCCTACCTCGAGGAGAAGCGCATGAAGGTGCCGCCCTCCGACGCGGGCGGGGAGCGACCGGGCGAGGGGGCGAAGGGTTGAGCTCCATCCTCCAGGTGGAGGACCTTCGCGTCCACTACGGCGCCATCGAGGCCCTGCGCGGAATCTCGCTCGAGGTCCCCGCCGGCCAGGTCGTGGCGCTCATCGGCGCGAACGGCGCCGGGAAGACGACGACGCTCCGGGCCATCTCGAAGATGCTCCGCCCCTCGGGCGGCGCGGTGCGCTTCGAGGGCGCGGACGTGACGCACCTCCCCTCCCACCGGCTCGTGGCGCTGGGCATGGCCCACGCGCCGGAGGGGCGCGGCATCTTCCTGAACCTCACCGTGAAGGAAAACCTGGACCTCGGCGCCTACCTCCGCACCGACAAGGCCGGCATCTCGGCCGACGCCGAGCGCGCCTTCGCGCTCTTTCCCATCCTGGCCGAGCGCCGCAGCCAGGTCTCCGGGACGCTGTCGGGCGGCGAGCAGCAGATGCTGGCCGTGGCGCGCGCGCTCATGAGCCGCCCCAAGCTCATGCTCCTCGACGAGCCGTCGCTCGGGCTCGCGCCGCAGGTGGTCGAGCGCATCTTCGCGGTGCTCCGCGAGGTGAACGAGAGCGGCGTCTCGCTCCTCCTCGTCGAGCAGAACGCGCACAAGGCGCTCCAGCTCGCGCACCGCGCCTACGTGCTCGAGACCGGGACGGTGGTGATGCAGGGCACGGGCAGGGAGCTCCTCGCCTCTCCGGAGGTGCGCAAGGCCTACCTGGGCGAGTAGACTGCGCGCCCCCACCTTCGGACGCGGAGAGCGAACGGTTGGAGCCCATCGTGACGTCGTTCCTCCTCGTCGCCGCGAGCGAGATGGGGGACAAGACCCAGCTCCTCGCCTTCTCCCTCGCCACGCGCTACCGCAGGCCCTGGCTCGTCATGGCGGGGATCCTGACGGCGACGATCCTGAACCACACCCTCGCCTCCGGCCTCGGCAGCTTCGTCTCGGAGCACGTCCCTCCACGCGCCATGGCGCTCGCCCTGGCCGCGACGTTCGTCGCCTTCGGCCTCTGGACGCTGCGCCCGGACACGCTGGAGGAGGGCGGCCGGAGGGAGCGCTACGGGCCCTTCGTCACCACCACGGTGCTCTTCTTCCTCGCGGAGATGGCGGACAAGACCCAGCTCGCCACCGTGGCGCTCGCCGCGCGCTACCAGTCCGTCGTGCTCGTCACGCTGGGCACGACGCTCGGCATGCTCGCCTCCGACGGCCTCGCCGTGTTCCTGGGCGAGAAGCTCGCCGAGCGCGTCCGGATGCGCTGGATCCGCATCGGCGCGGCCTCGCTCTTCTTCGCGTTCGGGGCCGCCTCGCTGTGGCGCGCTCTCGCGGTCGCCTGATCCCGAGGAGCTGGCGCGCGCGGATGCGGTGAGCTACCTCGCCATCGCGCGAGCACGCGCAGACGGGGGCGAAGGGAGAAGCCATGAAGAGGGCGTTCCTCGCTGTGTCGGCGTCGCTCTGGCTGGGCGGGTGCTTCGCCCAGTTCACCGGCGCGGCGAAGGTCAAAGACGGTCCCGCCGGGTGCAGGCGCACCTGCGACGGGTGGGGCATGGATCTCGTGGGCATGGTGAAGATGGGCGAGTACTCGGACGGCTGCATCTGCCAGGTGCGAGGCGCTGCACCCGGCGCCGCGGCGGAGCAGCCTGCCATGGCCGGGGCGCGCGTCCTGGTGGAGTCGGCGGCTGCGGCCGCCGAGACTCAGTCGAGCTCGTTTCACCGCTGGACGCAGCAGACGAAGGGAGCCAGACCGCTCTCGCCCCTCGTGCCGGACTGAGCGGACGCTCGGGCGTCACGCCCCCGCCGCCGCGTGGGCCTCCGGGGCGAGCAGCTCGCGCAGCTCCGCCTCGACCTCCCGGAAGCGCTGGATGCGCCGCGGGTGGTAGCCGCACCGGCCGAGCACGAGCGACTGGAGGTCGCCGCGCCGGCCGCGGACGTGGGCGACGATGGCCGCGGGAAGGTCTCCCCCGCCCTCGAGCCCCTCCAGCTCGATCCACAGCGCCTGCCCGTGCGGATGCGTCGCGAGCCAGGCGCGCATGCCGTCGACGTACTCGCCCCGCTCCTCGGGCGCGAGGTAGTCGCGCATGACCGTCTGATAGGCGATGACGAGGGCGCCGCTCTCCGCCGCCGAGAGGACGTCGAGGCGGGCCGGGACGTTGGTGGCGCGGATGGGCAGGAGCACCGGCGCGTCGGGGCGGATGCGCGCCGCCCGGAAGACCTCGACGGCGAGGAGGAGCCGCTCCTCGCGCTCCGGCTCGCACGGCCACACGCAGGCGCGGAGCCACCGCGCGTCGTCGTCGCGGAGGGCGTCCACGGGCGCCTCGTCGAGCCCGAGCCGCGCCACGGCGTGCACCCGCTGCGCCACCTGGAGCGGCGAGCCGTCCTCGTCGGTCCAGATGGCGGGGAGATCGTCCGCGACGAGGTTCAGCCCCGCGCTCGCGCCCACGTCCGCGAGCGCGATGGGGCGCCCGCCTCCCGAGGCCCCGGCGAGCGCAGCCGGCCAGAGCCACGCCACCGCGCGCGAGGTCTCGTTGGTCTGCACGGCGCGGTGGGCGAGCGCGTCGAACACGCGCATGTGCGAGCCATCGAACGCCGCGCGGAGCGCGTCCTCGGTCACCGCTTCCAGGGAGGGTTCCGGTGCCGCGAGCCCGCGCCAGAGCGGATGCGCCGGCCCCTCCGCGAGGGCGTCGTTCCGGAGCGCCGCGAGGAGGAGCAGCGGCCGGTCGTACCAGGCGAAGAAGCGCCGGTGGCGCCAGGCCGCCTCGAGGAGCCGGCCGGCGGGGCCGGAGAGCACGGACGGCAGGAGCTCGAGCACCCGTGCGTACGGGGGCGATCGGCCGCTCACGACGGCGCGCTGCCGTGCGAGCTCGTCGTCGAGCCCGGCGGTCCCTTTTCTGGCCTCCGGCATGACGCCCGGTCCTCCCCGAGGACCATGGTGGGCACGGTCCGCCCGCGCGCAGACAAAAAGGGGGCGAGCGCACGCCCGGCCGGATGAGGCCGGGCCGGCCCCCCAGGGGGCCCCCAACGATGAGCGCGGCTTCGCCGCGAGTGAAGATCTCGAGCGAGCGGGGCGGATCCG
>DATDDC010000048.1:0-23445 GCA_036523995.1 Anaeromyxobacter sp. | reverse complement strand
GTCCGCGAGCGCCATGTGCCTGCTGAAGGTGCGGAGCAGGCTCCAGGTCTGGATCGGGTGCCGGAGGATCCGGTGCAGCAGCAGCGCGACGTACCCCTTCATCCGGAGGCGGTTCACCTCGTCGTTCGGTACCGTGTCGGGCTTCGCCACTTGCCCTGTGCGAGCGTGGGGATGTCGCAGTAGATGCACGTGTAGGGGCAGCCTCTCGACGTCTGCATCGTGCAGAACTTGTCGAGCGACAGGACGGCCGGCACGTCGAGTGGAAGCGACTCGATGTAGTCGATGGGGAGGCTCGTCCGGTCGGCGTACGGGAAGTGGTCCAGGTCCCGGATCAGCGCGCGCGGCTCGTTCTCGACGACCTCCCCGGCCCTTCGCCAGGCGAGGCCGGCCACGTACGCCAGCCACCCTAGAGCGTCTCCTTCGAATTGAAGGAGAAGGTACTTCATTTTGATTGGGCCCGCCACGAGGCGCGGACCCCCTGGGCGTCCTCTGACTGGAAAACGCAGGTAGGCCTCAGTGGCCTGGAAGCTGCTTCAGGAGGGGTGGGCTTGGCCCGCGCGCACGGGGCTCAGGACGCCCAGGAAGAGGCAACACCATGTTCGGGATTTCGGTCGGTTTCGTTCCTGTCGTGCTGCTCTTCGTCGTCGTGTTGCTCTTCTTCTCCGGGGTCCGGGTGGTGCGACCCACGAGCCGCGGTCTGGTGGAGCGGCTCGGCAAGTACCACCGGTTGGCCACGCCGGGCTTCAACTGGATCATCCCCGGGGTGGACCGGCTGATCCTCGTCAACGTCACCGAGGTGATGGTGAATGCGGAGCCGCAGGAGATCATCACCAGCGACAAGCTCAACGCGCGCGTGGACGCCCAGGTCTACTTCAAGGTCAAGAGCGACGAGGAGAGCGTGAAGAGCTCGCAGTACAGCGTCTTCGACTATCAGTACCAGATGGTCAACCTGGCCAGGACGACCTTGCGCAACATCATCGGCACGCTGACCCTCAAATCGGCGAACAGCGAGCGGGGAAAGATCAACAGCGAGCTCCAGAAGACCATGCGAGAGGAGACGACGCACTGGGGAATCGAGATCGTCCGGACGGAGCTGAAGGAGATCGATCCTCCCCAGGACGTCCAGGAGACGATGAACAAGGTCGTGAAGGCCGAGAACGAGAAGGTCGCTGCCGTCGACTTCGCGACGGCCACCGAGACGATGGCGGATGGCGCGCGGCGCGCGGAGATCAAGAAGGCCGAGGGGATCAAGCAGGCGAAGATCCTCGAGGCGGAAGGCGAGGCCCAGGCCATCCAGCTCGTCAACGAGGCCGCCGACAAGTTCTTCGTCGGCAACGCGCAGCTGCTCAAGAGGCTCATCACCCTCGAGAACGCGCTCTCGGCGAACACGAAGTTCGTGCTCCCTTCCAACGGGGAGCTGGTGAACATCGTCGGCGACATGGCCGGGATCCTGCCGCTGAGCCGGCTCCCGGCGTCGGCGAAGTCGTCCAGGCCTCTCACCGCGACGGCCGACTCGTCGGCCCGCTCCCTCGGGGGGCATAACGGTCCGTGAAGGCCGAAGGCCTCGACGAACCACCCCGAACGTCGTCGCAAGCAGGCGGTCTGCCGAGGTCTCCACGAAATGGAGGTACCACATGAACAGCCCACAACTGGCCGTTGCAGATGCCGCACGTGCTCGACTCCGCATGACCCTCGCGACGATCGAGCATGAGATCTCGGGCCTTCCGAGCCAGGCTACAGGCGACGACGGCAAGAGTCCGCCGTTCGGCCTGCTCGCGTCCTTCGCGGATCTGGTCGAGCAGCTCGCGCTGGGTCCGGAGCCCGAGGTGCGACAGTGCCCGGTCTGCAGGCACATCGGCATGCGCGCGGCCACGCGCTGCGGCTACTGCTGGACGAAGCTGACGCCGCCGCCGGGGGCGAGGGCGTCGTGAGGTAGAGAGGCCGCATCGACCGGAAGGCCCTGCCATGAACGTCACCATGGACCTGCTTCACATCGTGGAGCAGGCGCATTCGCTCGAGCGGATCCTCGAGGCGGCGACGCGCGTCATCGCCGAGCGGCTGCGCGTCGATGGCTGCTTCGTGTTCCTGCTCGACGAGCATGGGGATCTCGTGCGAGGCGCCGCCGACGGCTCCCATTCGTCCGGGCGGAGCCGACGCGCCGGCGCCGAGGCGGAGTCCATCGCCGCCCAGGTGATCGCGGAGCGGCGCGTCGCGACCTCTCGCGGGGAGACGACGTCGCTCCTCGCGTCCCCCCTGCTCCTCCGCGACAGCATGGTGGGCGCGCTCGTGCTGCAGAGCGCCGCGCGGCGCGCGTTCTCGGCGGAGGACATCGGGACGCTCGTGACGATCTGCGCGCAGCTCGTCGGGATCATCGAGAACGCGCGGATCATCGATGCTCTCGATCGGGGCGAGCGACCGGCACCCCAGGCCGCGCCACGACCATCATCCGCCGAGCCGGAGGGCGGGGAGCGGATCCTTCGCGGCGTCGGCGCGTCGCCCGGCATCGCGATCGGGCCCGCCGTCTTTCGCGGCGCGTACCGGCTCGATCTCTCCGCGCGGGACCTGCCCGCGGGAGGAGCCGCCGCGGAGCGTGCGCGCGTGCGAACCGCGATCGAGAAGACGCACAACGACGTCTCGAGGATCCAGCTCGCCGCGGCGCGCGAGATCGACGAGGAGCACGCCCTCATCTTCGCGTCTCATCTGCTGCTCCTCAATGACCCGACGCTCCTGGAGCACATCGACCAGCAGATCGGCCGCGGGGTGAGCGCACCTCTCGCCATCGACGCTGCCCTCGACGAGTTCGAGTCGCGGCTGAGCCTCGTCCCGGACGCCTACATCCGGGAGAGGATCGACGACGTCGACGATCTGCGCAGCCGGCTGCTCGACCACGTCCTCGATGGTGGCAGCCGCGCCCGCCTCGGCGCGGGCATCGTCCTGACGAGCCGCATTCCCCCGTCGCTGGTGGTCGAGCTGAAGACCGAAGGCGCGCAGGCGCTGGTGACCGAGAGCGGCGGCGCGACCTCGCACGGCGTCCTCCTGGCGCGGGCGATGGGCATCCCCGTGGTCACGGGGATCGCCGACATGCTCCCGTCGGTGCGGCCCGGCGACCGGCTCGTCGTCGACGGCACGAGCGGCGTGGTCGTCGTGCGCCCGAGCGGAGACTCGCTGACCCGCTACGAGGAGGAGCGTCGGCGCGCGGAGCGCGCGCGGACCGAGCATTCGAAGTTCCGCGACGTCCTCGCCCGCACCTCGGACGGCGTGCGCGTGACCTTGCACGCGAACGTCGGCGTCGCCTCGGATCTCACCGTCGCCCGTGAAAACGGCGCCGAGGGTATCGGCCTGTATCGCACCGAGTTCCCCTTCATCGTCCGCGACTCGTTCCCGACGCGGGCGGAGCAGGTGAGGATCTACAGCAAGGCATACGAGCTCTTCCCTGTCGGACCCATTCATTTCCGCATTCTCGACCTGGGCGGCGACAAGTTCGTGGCTGGAGGGCACGTCGCCACGGCACGCAGCGCATTCCACGGGTATCGCTCGATCCGCGTCCTCTTCGATCACCCGGACGTCCTGCGAGATCAGGTGCAGGCGCTCGCCCTGGCGGCTGCGGACCGCCCGCTTCGCATCCTGATCCCGATGGTGACGTCGATCGAGGAGCTCCGCCGCCTGAGGACCCTCATCGGCAAGGCCCTCGCCGACATCGACGAGCCGCTGGCCCAGAGAGCGCCCGAGATCGGGGTGATGATCGAGGTGCCGGCTGCAGTCGAGCTCGCGGTCGATCTCTCGAGGGAGGCGGACTTCCTGTCCATCGGCACGAACGACTTGATGCAGTACACGCTGGTGGTCGACCGGGAGGACTCGCGGATGGCTCCCCTGAGCGATCCATACCACCCGGCGATCCTGCGCATGATCGCCCGCGTCGCCGCCGCCGCGCGGGCCGCAGGAAAGCGTGTGGGCGTCTGTGGCGAGATCGCGGCGCGCCCCGATGTGGCCTTGGCGCTGATGGCGCTCGGAGTCGACTCGCTCAGCGTCGCCCCCACCGCCATCCCCGAGCTGAAGCAGGCGCTCGCGGGCGCGCGCCTCGAGCCGATGCGTCGCGCGATGGAGGGGATCCTCGCGCTCTCCGACGCGCGCTCCGTCGCGGCCGCACTTCGCGAGGCCCAGCTCGCCTGATGGTGGATTTCGTCGATGGGCCGCGTCGTGGTCGGGTCAGTCGTGCGAGGCGGGGAAGCCCGGCGTCCTGCCCAGCCGGTAGCTCTCGGCGGCGCCCGCTGCCCAGGCGGCATAGGGGGTGGCGTAGCGCGCCGCACTCTCCTCGCCATCCACCACCACGCGCCACTGGCCCTCGTGGCGGAGATAGACCTCGAGCCGGTGGCCCACGATGATGCATTCCCTGACGTCGTTCGCTCGGGTTCTCACGGGTTCACGTTACGCTTCCCCGGGCGCGCTGGACAGGTCAACCCGATTCGCCCGGCAGCGAAGGAGGGCCGACATCGACCGAGCCGTCGACGAACGCTCTCGATCCGGCGCCCCGGTCGTCCGGCCGCGGCTGGGCACGGTGGTGACGATCGCAAAGCCCTCCCCCGGAGCGTGACGAGCGCCCGGGGGCGCAAGGGTGTATAAGGAGGTGGCTGGCGAAGCCTGCCGGCTCTCTAGGCCGCCGTGAGCGACACGGCGGAATCATCGCGCCGCTCCTTCGTGCCACGACGAGCCGCCTGCGCGCCCCAGGGCACGTGGCTCGCGACGGGCGCGCGACCGCACGAGCGCCGGACGGAAAGAGGGCAGACGATGAGCGCGGACCCGAAACGAGGCCAGCCGAGGGCGGTCAAGCTGTCGGCGGTCGCCGGGGCGGTGCGCAAGCTCCTCTTCGGCCCGGCGTGGGATCTCCTGGCGCGCAGAGCATGGTGCCGCAAGCAGCGCCGCCGCCTCCGCATCCCGGGCCACTCGGTCGTGTGGGTCCGCGGCGACGCCGTGCCGTGGGCGGAGTGGGGGAAGCGCCACGGCTACTTCGACGTGCAGCGAATGGACGGGCTGCCGTACCTGCGCGCGCTCGGCGCGCCGGTCGCGTGAGCACGGCAATCCGAACGAAAGGCAGACTTCCGCCATGGAAAATTCCACCGACAAGAGGAAGCAATCGCTGTACTTCCCGGACGAGATGCTCCGGGAGATCCAGGGGGAGGCGACGCGCCAGGACCGCTCGCTCTCCTGGATCGTGCAGCAGGCCTGGAAGGCCGCTCGCGCGCAGATCGCGAAGATCCCGGGCAGGGACGATTTCGGGCCATCCGAGCGGGCCAAGACGACCGCGACCGCGCCGGTCGCCGCCTCGGTGGCGAACCGCGACAACGAGTGATTCGGTCGCTCCCGTCTCGGCAGTGACCTGGAGATGCTCGGAAGCATCGGCGGCGCGAGAGGGCGAGGTGCGGACGCAGCCTCCGACTCCAGCGCCTCGGCGCCGCCGGCGGACGTGGGTCATCGAGGCCGTCCATGCGCGGCCGCGCGGTGACGCCGGCCACGGATCGGCGCCCGGGAATCCTGTACAGGCCATCGCACGATCGCGCATCTCCCCGCTCACGGGTGGATGGAATCGCACCTTTCGCGCCACGCGGCGGGAAGAACGACCGCCGACTTGCACGGATGGTGCACGTCGGCGCGCCTTCCGATCGTCGCGCCGGGCCGGCACGAGCGGGTCGCCGGGCGCCCCGGCTTTACGGACACTGCGCAACTGTGTCGAATGGGCGAATGCGCTCCCTTGCCCTCCCCGCTGCGCTGAGCGTCGCCCTCGCCGCCTGCGCCCACTCGCCGAAGCCGCCGCCTCCCGCGCCCATCCCGGTCAACCCGCCGACCATCGCGTTCGAGTCGGTGAACGTCGAGGGGCTCGGCTTCCTGGGCGTGAGCATGTCGTTCCGCGCGCGCGTGGAGAACCCGAACGCGACGCCGATCTCGATCGTGCGCGTCGATTACACGCTCGACGTGGAGGGCGGTCGCGCCGCCTCGGGCGCTCTCCCCCTGTCCCTCGCGCTCGAGGCGGCCGGCCCCGCGGGGCCCGCCGCGACGAGCCTCCTCCTCCCGGTCGAGCTGCGCTTCGCAGCCGTCCCGGGGATCGCGAGGGTGCTCGCCCTCGACCGCGAGGCTGCCTACGCCCTCGGCGGCTCCGTCACCTTCCTCACGCCCTACGGCGAGGTCCGCGTGCCGATGGCGCAGGACGGCCGCATCGTCGTCCCTCGCTCGCCTCGCTTCCACGTGGAGAAGGTGATCCTCCGCTCGGCGTCGCCGCGGGAGGTCGCGCTCGAGATGCGGCTCGACGTGCTCAACCCGAACGACTTCCCCATCCCCGCCGGCCGGATCGGCGCCGGGCTGCTCCTCTCGAACAAGGAGGTGGTCCGCGCGGACGTGGAGATCCCGGAGCCCATCGGCGGCGGCGCCACCGCGGCCGTCCACGTGCCGATCCGGATCTCCGTGCTCAAGGCGGGGAAGGCCGCCGCGCGGCTCCTCATCCCGTTCTCGAGCCTGGACGTGGCGGTGAAGGGAGAGGCGGTCTTCGGCGGCGTGCCGGTCCCGCTCGATCTCGCCACCACCATCCTGCCGGGCGGGTAGGGCCGAGGCTCCTCATCGACGGCCTCGGCGCGAAATACGCGCGGCCTAGCTCCATCGGCCGGCCCACTTCGCTGATCGAGCGGCTCATCGACCCGGGGGCGCGGGCGGCGCCGCCGGCCTGGCCTCGGCGGGCCCACCCCGCGGCGTCCGGCCGTCGAGGATGATGTCGAGGCGCAGCGTGATGGCATGGACCTTGTGCCGCCCAAGCTCCACCGTGGTAGGCCAGCCGATCTCCGGCTCCAGCTCCACGAATAGCCATCGGCGCCAGACATCGCGCCGGAGACGGGCAAAGAGCCGGTAGAGTTGCACCTCGGCACTCCCCTGCGGCAGCCGTAAGCCGGTCAGGGCGAAGGCCAGGTACGCCGCCGTCCTCACCGACACGAGCTCGTGAGCGAGGCCCAGCTCGGTGGCCCACTCGTACCCCCTGCTCACCCCGGTGTAGAAGCCGGCATTGTTCCAGCGCACCTGCGTGTGTGGGGCGACCGGCCGGTCGAAGTCCACCTGCGTCTTCTCGCCGAAGCGCTCCCGGCTCGTCCAGGAGCCCTCCTGCGTGAAGCGCGAGGTGATCTTCCAGCCGAGGTCGAGCCGCTGCCGGAACCGCAGGGCGGCGAAGTACTCGAAGGGGAGCCGCAGGCGGATGCCGGTGGCGGCCTGGACCACGGTCGCCGGGGTCCGGAAGAAGTCGTTGCGCAGCTCCAGGCTGGCCTGCTCGGCCCGGATCGACGGCGAGAAAGCGGGGTTGCCCGGGTCCTCCAAGCGGCGGATCGTCGGGTCCTCCCCCTTGCTCTCGCCGCTGAAGACCAGCTGAAGCCTCTTGACCCAGCGTTTGAAGGCCGGAAGCTGCAAGCTGGCCCTCGCCGAGGTGCGGGGGCTCCAGGCTCCGCGGTCGTCGACGCGCACCTCGTTGCGCCAGCGGAGGTAGGTGCCGGGTCGCTCGAGGTCGAGCCGGCGGTCCTCGCCGAAGGTGCCGTCGAGGCGCTCGGTGAGGTCGGTGAGCTCCCGCTCCATGCGGCGGTGCAGATCGTCGACCCAGGTCGTGCCCTCGGCCGACGGCGCTTGAGCCGCGCTCGGCTGCTCCGCCGGCTTCGGCTCCGCAAGCGTACCCGGTGGCTGCTGCAGGTGTGCCGGTGGAGCGGGCAGCGAAGCCTCCGCGGGCGGTTGATCGGCCGCCCGTTCGGGCTCCTGAGCAACCGCCGTACCAGCGAGGAGCAGCGCGACAGCGGCGGCGCGGCCGTTGGGAAGATGCACGCTCGGCCCGTTCCCGCCACGGTTCGATCGCAATGGCCGCCGCGGTGCATGCGATGCACTTCGCGACACCAGCATCTCGGGCCCGGGGGAATACGCCCGGTCAGCTTTTCTTGATCAGCCGAAGCACGTACAGCGGCAGCAACGCGCCCACGATCGATGCCGCCAGCAAACCGAGAATGCCTCCGACCGAGATGCCGAGCTGACCAAACAGCCAGACTCCGATGAAGGACCCGATCACCCCGACGATCAAGTCTCCCACCAGGCCGAAGCCAGAACCCTTCATGATCTTTCCGGCCGCCCATCCGCCAACGAGTCCGACCACGAGGAACAGAATCAGGTTCTGCGTACCCATGTGACTCAAGTCCCGCGTTCCCATGTGACGCTCTCCTCCGTGGAGTCTACTCGGCGGGTAGGCGACTCAACTCGCGTTTCCAGCTTGATGACCGGCATTCTGGCAACTGATTCAGCCACGGGTCAACCAATCGCTTCATGACATCTACCCGCAAGACTCCTACTTCACGATAGGATGAGTCATGCCTGTCGAGAGATTCGCCGCCAGTCGCTGGACGCGGGGAAACTTCTTCTTTCCGACCGTCATCGAGGTGACCGACACGGTGGTGGTGCGGAGGAAGCGCTCGTGGTTCACGAAGAACGAGATGAGCATCCACCTTCAGCGCGTCGCCTCGGTACACGTCGAGACGGGTCTCTTCTGGTCGGACGTCCTCATCGAGAGCACGGGCGGCACAGACCCCATCGCCAGCCACGGTCACCGGAAGGCGCATGCGCGGCGCCTCAAGGACCTCATCGAGGCGGCGCAGACCCAGCATCTACCGGGACAGACAGACGAAGGGCCGACCAAGGTCTGCCCCTTCTGCGCGGAGACCATCAAACAGGCCGCGCGGGTGTGCAGGTTCTGCGGTCGAGAGCTGTCCTGATTCGCTCGATCCGCCTGATGCAGGCGGAGAAGATCGTGGCTCGCCGGCGGCGCCGCTACCGCTGCTCCGGCGGTGTCATGGGGTCGACCTTCTCCACCGCTCCGACGTCCTCGGCGCGCACGGCATCACCTGCAGCATCAGCCGCCGAGGCGAGGTCCCCGACAACGCGGCGATGGAGAGCTGGAGCTCGACCTTCAAGTTCGAGTGCGGGAGCGCTTCGAGACGAACGAGATCGCCGAGTCGAAGGCGTTCGACTACATCGAGGTGTTCTACAATCGGCAGCGGCGCCACTCGGGCATCGGCTGCGTCAGCCCGGCCGAGTTCGAGAGGGCGTTCACGGAGAGGCAGGCGGCGTAGTCCAACTGTCTACCGGAACGGATCAAGCCCAGGAATTCCGGGGTTCCACCGACCCGAGAAGGGGAATGTGATGCGCCCTACCTGCGTCGCGCTGCTCTGGAGCCTGGCCGCGTTCCCGGCCTGCAGGTCTGTGCCGCCTCCGGTGCCGACCTCGGCGCCCGCGATCCCGCAGGCCCCGCCGAAGCCCAGGATCGCCCTCGTGCTCGGCGGGGGAGCCGCCCGCGGCTTCGCCCACGTCGGGGTGATCCGCGCGCTGGAGCAGGAGCGGATCCCCATCGACCTCGTGGTCGGCACCAGCGTCGGCAGCCTGATCGGCGCCATCTACGCCGCCGACCTGGACAGCTTCGACCTCGAGTGGACCGCCTTCAAGCTCGAGAAGGACGACCTCCTGGACTACGGCGTCCTCTCGGCGGTGATGGGGATGGGGCTCGCCCGGGGGGACAAGCTCGAGGAGTTCGTGAAGAGCCGCGTCAAGGTCGCGAACATCGAAGATCTGAAGATCCCGTTCGCCGCCGTCGCAACCGATCTCAACTGGGGAACCAAGGTCGTGCTCGACCGCGGCTCGGTTTCGCGGGCGGTGCGCGCGAGCTCGGCCATCCCCGGTGTCTTCCAGCCGGTCCAGCACATGGGGAAGCTCCTGGTCGACGGCGGCGTGGTCGACAACATCCCCATCTCGGTGGCGCGGGCCAAGGGTGCGGACATCGTCGTCGCCGTGGACATCAGCGAGAACGTCGGCAACACGCACATCACCAATTTCGTCGATGTATTGATCCAGGCGACCAACATCATGTTCGCCCTGAACGTCGAGCACTCGAAGAAGGACGCCGACGTGCTCATCGCGCCTGCGGTGGGCGACGTGGCGATGCTCGACTTCACCCAGAAGAAGCGCTGCATGCAGGCCGGCATCGAGGCGGCCCGGCTCGCGGCGCCGGGCATCCGCAGGGCCGTGGACGCGTGGGTGGCGAAGCGCCGGCAGGCGCTCAACCTGCAGTCCACGTCCGGTGTCGAGCCTCGGGGATGACCTCAGCCGAGCGGCGCCACCCCGATCCACCGCTCGTGCAGCCAGAGCGCGAAGGCCGCCCACAGCCCCGCGCCGACGGCCACCGCCACCAGCGTCATGGCCGGCCTGCCCGCCGGGTAGGTGTGGCCCTCGGCTCGATCCCGCCGGCGCGCGGCGAAATAGCTGAGAAGGGCCCACACCAGGAAGGCGCCGAAGAGAAGCGCGTCGAGCTGCGTTCCGTTGGCGAGCAGATGGGCGAGCGCCCAGAGCTGCACGCCGAGCACCATGGGATGGTGGAGGGCCGCCTGGATCTGGTTGCGTGGCACGTAGGTGGCAGCGAGCAGGATGAAGGCTGGAACGGTCAGCAGCGCGGCCAGCTGGGCGGTCCAGGCAGGGGGCCACCACAGCGGAACCGCTGCTGGCCGCGCCAGCCCGTACCCCCAGACGATTAGGGCGAAGCCGGCGATCGAGATGGCCGAATGGATCCCCTTCCACCGTTTCAACCCCAGCCGCGCCACCATCGCGCTCCGCCAGCCATCGGA
Organism: Anaeromyxobacter sp.; assembly: GCA_036523995.1. Lineage (GTDB taxonomy): Bacteria > Myxococcota > Myxococcia > Myxococcales > Anaeromyxobacteraceae > Anaeromyxobacter. The sequence goes on along the minus strand of DATDDC010000048.1, from coordinate 12,772 downwards.
GATGATGCGCGTCGCATGCACGCCGAGGAACAAGACCAGTCCAAGGATCAGGATCGCCATGCACACCTCGCGGTCGACGGAGCTCGGGAGTCGGAACCTGGACAGTATCGCCCAAGGGTGGAGTCCGGTGAGCCCGCTCCCGGTCCCTGACCCAGAGTCATAACCGGTCCCTGCGGTCCCTGACCCAGAGTAATGAGGCGCCATTCTTGACGCAGGGCAGCGCGTCACGCGTCGGAACGCTCAGTAACAGCGGAGCTTCCTACGACGCTGCGTGACGCGCGCCCGCGCTCGTGAGGGCCCGCGCGAGAATCCCTCGTCCGCGAGGGTCGAGATGGCCTCGTTCGCGCCTCGTTCGACCCGCGCGGGGGGAAGCGCTCAGAGTCGGGAGGCCCGCCCGCTCGGCGAGGCCGTGACAGGGGGCTCGGCGTGCCCCCCATCTTTCGAGCGCGCCTCGCTTGCGACCGGAAACGCCGCCGGCGCAGTCTCCCGCGCGGTGGGGGCTCGGACCGAGGAGGATGGAATGCGCACCGGACGAATCTCCGCGCGGTTGCGCGGGCGCGCCGCAATCACGGCCGCCCTGACCGCGGCGTCGGTGTTCGCCGCCGCGCCGGCCGAGGCACGCATCACCCGAGTCGAGATCGCGATTCGCGAGTCCCCGACCTTCGGCGGCTATTCGTGGCCCGGGGTCGGCCAGTACGAGAAGCTCGTCGGCAAGGCGCACGGCGAGGTGGATCCCACCGACCCGAGGAACGCGGTGATCGTCGACATTGGGCGTGCGCCGCGGAACGCGAGCGGCCGCGTCGAGTACGCCTTCGACTTCTACATCCTGAAGCCGATCGACCTCGGCCGCGGCGCCCACAAGGTGATGTACGAGCCGCCGAACCGCGGCTCCAAGACCTGGTCCACACTGGGGCGCGTACCGGGCGGCAACGACCCCGGCTCGATCGTCGATCCTGCCGTGCTCGCCAAGGCGTTCTTCATGCCGCGCGGCTACACCATGGTCTGGAGCGGGTGGGACAAGTCGGCCGGCACCAGCACCGCCAACTTCAACACCACCGTCACCCTCCCGGTGGCACGGAATCCGGACGGCTCGACGATCACCGGGCCGGCCTACGAGTACATCGTGACCTCGGGGACGTCGTTCGCGCTGAGCTACCCGGCGGCGACACTCGACAAGACCCGCGCCACCCTGACTCATCGCGTGCACCTGGACGACCCGCCGCAGCCGGTCGCGGCGGACGCCTGGGAGTACACCAGCGCGGCGCTGAACGGCATCCGCCTGCTCCCGGCGGGAACCCCCTTCGTCGCCAACGACATCTACGAGTTTTCTTACACTGCCCGGGATCCCACGGTGAACGGGCTCGGCTTCGCGGCCATCCGCGACTGGAACGCCTGGCTCCGTTACGAGGCGGCCGACGATGCAGGCACGCCCAACCCGCTCCAGGGGGACGTCCAGCGGATCTACACCGAGGTGGTCTCGCAGCCGGGGCGCCTGCTCAACGACTTTCGGCACCTGGGCTTCAACGAGGCCGAAAACGGCAGGAAGGTCTTCGATGGCCTCCTGCAGTGGATCGCCGCGGGCGACGGCATCAACATGAACTACCGCTTCTCGCAGCCGGGCCGGACCGAGCGCAACCGCCAGGACCACCTGTACATCGAGGGCGTCTTCCCCTTCGCTAACGTGACCACGCGCGACGCGAGCACCGGAAGGGTCGACGGCCGGTACGCGCGCTGCGCCGCGACCGGGACCTGCCCGCTGGCGATGGAGATCTACTCGGCGAACGAGTACTGGGTGAAGGCCGCCTCGTTGCTACACACCGACCCGCAGGGTACCCGCGACCTCCCCGCCTCGCCCTTCGCGCGCAACTACCTCATCTCCAGCCACCAGCACGGCACGGGCAACGGGGCGTCGAGGGGGAACTGCCAGCAGCTCCTCAATCCCCTGAACTCGGCCCCCGTACAGCGCGCCCTGTTCGTGGCCCTCGACGAGTGGGCGACGCGCGGCGAGGAGCCGCCGGAGAGCCGGGTTCCCAGGCTCGCTGACGGGACCTTGGCCCCGCCGCTGCCGCAGTCGGCCGTTGGGTTCCCCTCCATCCCGGGCGTCACTTACACGGGCTTGAAGACCACCCGCTATCTGCTCAACTACGGGCCCGGCTTCTACGACACCGGGATCGCCACCGTGAACCCGCCGGTCATCGTGCCCCCTTACCAGGACAACCCCGCCAACGGCCCGATCTACCCGAGCTTCGTGCCGAGGACCGATCGGGACGGGAACGATGTCGCCGGCGTGCGGCTCCCGGACGTGAGCGTGCCGCTCGCCACCTATACGGGCTGGGCATTGCGGTCGGGGCCACAGGCGAACGACGGCTGCGAGGCTTCGGGCCAGATGATCCCTTTGCCCCGAACCCGGGCCGAGCGCGAGGCCTCCGGCGATCCGCGCGCCTCGGTCGAGGAGCGCTACCCCACCTTCCGCCGCTACCAGCGCCAGGTGGTCCACGCCATCCGGGAGATGCTGAAGCACCGGCTCATGCTGTGCGAGGACGCGGAGGACGAGTACGGTCGCCTTGTCGCCAACGGGCTGGCGAGGGGCGTGCCGGCTCCGCCCGTGGGCGATACCCCAGCGTCGCCGACCCTCTGCGGTGAAGGCGAGGACGATTGAGGTCGCCCCCGGGCCGGCCGAGAGGTCGCGTGCCTTCCAGGCGCGATTCCGCCTCGCGAGCGTGAAGCGTGGAGGATGCGCTTCTCGGCCATGACGGCGCTGACTCGTTCATTGCTTGCTTCGAGCGTCCGAGGCGCCGATTCTTCCTCCGCGAGCCGAACTCCGGTCGTTCCTTGCTGCGCGGGAGGATGCGGCGCGGAGGGCCGCCGCCTCGAGCGGACTGGTTGCACGGTCCGTTTGGCTGGCGCGGGCGCGTCGCCGCTCGCATGGATCCGCGCGTGCTGCTCCCGCGAACGACCTCGGGGTTGCATGCGGCCGGCGTCCTGCGTCCCTGGCCTGCCGTTCTCGTCACCTGGGGGCCCGGCGGCGCGTCCCGCCTCCACGCCCACCACTGCTGGCATCTCATCGTCGGGCTCGACGCGGAGCTGTCGGTCACCACGCGCACGGACGGGCGCCCCCGCCGCGCCGGTGCGCTCATCTCCGCTCCCGAAGCGCCGCACGCGGTGGACGCGCGCGGCACGCGCACCCTCATCGTCTTCGTCGAGCCCGAGAGCGAGGCCGGGGACCGTCTTCTCGCCAGCCGCCGTTGCGGCTCGGTCGATCTCTTCCGCGATGCGGACGCGGAGCGCCTTCGCGCCATGCTGTCGCCGGAGGGCTCCGCCCTCTCCGACCCGGAGGGCGCCGTGGCGCGCGCCCTGTCGCTCGGTGGCGAGCCGATCGCCCCGCCGCGTGGACGCCACCCGGGCGTGCGGCGCGTCCTCCGGCATCTCCGGGAGGCTCCGCCGGAGACGGACGCCTCGCTCGCGGCCCTCGCGCAGATCGCGGGGCTGTCGCCGGGGCGCTTCATGCATGCGTTCACCGAGAGCGTCGGGATCCCGCTGCGCCCGTATCTCCGCTGGCTGAAGCTCGAGCGCGCGAGCGCGGCGCTCGCGGCGGGCGCGTCCCTCGGCGAGGCCACATATGGGGCCGGATTCGCCGACGCAGCGCACATGAGTCGCACGTTCGTGCGCATGTTCGGGGTGTCTCCGTCCGAGGTGCAGCGGCGCAGCCAGTCCGTTCAAGACGGCTGAGCCCTCGCGCGGCATCTTCGCGTGCATGACACCATTCATCGTCCTCGTCGTGTCGTTGCTCTTCTTCCGGGCGCTCGGCGCCGTTCGCATCCCCCTCTTCCGGAGCTGGATCACGTCGCTCCGGTGGGCGCTCGCGGTGATGTTCCTCGTGACCGCTTCCGCTCACTTCGGCGATCGCCGCCCCGATCTCGTCCGGATGGTCCCTTCCTCGTTCCCGGACCCGGAGCTGCTCGTGACCCTGAGCGGAGTGGCGGAGCTCCTCGGCGCGGCGGGACTCCTCCTCCCGCGGCTGGCTCCGTGGGCGGCGACCGGGCTCGCGCTCCTCCTCGTGGCGGTGTTCCCCGCGAACGTGCACGCCGCCCGCACGGGACTCGCCATCGGAGGTGTGGCCGTGACTCCCCTCGTTCCGCGCGCCGCCCTTCAGATGCTGTTCCTCGCGGCAACGCTGGTGGCGGGGTTCGGCGGCAGGCGTCTTCGGCGCGAACGCCGAGAGCGTCGCGACGGAAGTCGCTCCGGTCACGCCGAGGCCTCGTTCGAGGGGTGAAAGGAGGAGCGCCATGGAGCTGCTGCTCGACAAGATCGCGGTCATCTACGGAGGGGGAGGCGCGATCGGAGGCGCGGTCGCTCGTGCCTTCGCCCGCGAGGGAGCGAAGGTGTTTCTCGCCGGCCGCACCCTCGCCAAGGTGGACGCCGTCGCGCGAGAGATCTCCGCCGGCGGAGGAATGGCCGAGGCGGCGCAGGTCGATGCCCTGGACGAGCAGGCCGTCGCGGAGCATGCCGGCGCCGTGGCGGCAAAGGCCGGCCGCATCGACGTGCTGTTCAACGCCATCGGCATGGAGGATGTCCAGGGCACGCCGCTGCTCGACATGTCGCTGGAGGACTTCCTCCACCCGATCACCGTGGCCATGAGGAGTCAGCTTCTCACCGCTCGGGCCGTGGCGCGGCGCATGGTGGAGAGGGGCTCGGGTGTCCTCCTCACCATCGTCGCCGGGCCCCCCGAAGCCATCCCGTACCTCGGCGGGTTCGGTCCGGCGTGCGAGGCGATCCAGGGCCTGTGGCGAGGCCTCGCGGCGGAGCTGGGTCCGCGGGGCGTGCGCCTCATCTGCCTGCGTTCCGCCGGATCTCCCGACACGCCGGACGTCCAGGAGACGTTCGGGCGGCACGCGAAGGCCGCCGGCATGACGCTGGAGAGGTTCCTGGCCGATTCGGGCAGTGGAACCCTGCTGCGCCGCCTGCCGACGGTGGCGGAGGTGGCGAACGTCGCGACGATCATGGCCTCGGATCGGGCGACCGCGATGACGGGGACCTTCGTGAACGTGACGTGCGGCTCGCGCGCGGACTAGGAGTGCGTCTTCCCTCGCCGCGACACCGGGCTCTACGTCATGGAGGAGGCCTGCGGGAAGGCACGGGGGCCGTTATGTCGAGCCCTTGCGCAACGTGCCCGCGCGGGGACGGGTGAGCGGCTGCTGGCACGGGACGAGGACGACCCGACGTGAGCCATCCCACGAAGAAGCCGCCGCCCAGCCAGCTCATCGCCGCCGCGGAGGCGCTCGAGGAGGAGCTTCGTCGGCAGGCGTCGCTCGCGCGCGAGGCGCAGAGGCTCCCGCTCGACTCGCAGCGCAACCTCGAGCACGTCGACCGTGTACCATGCGGTAGCGGAGGGGGAGATCGCACACGTGCGGGTGTCGAACGCGATTCGGATCCCGGTGTGGGCGCCGCCGGAGCGACCGAGTCGCTAAGACCGCGGCAATGTCCGAACGCCGGCGCTCGGAACATCTCCACGTCGCGGTGCCGCTCGCGTCGACAGACCGGGCGAAGCATGGTGTCATCCTCGCGGGGGTGCGTATGGGGCTGCTGGCACTTCTTCTGGGCGCGCTCGGGCTCGGGCCGACGGCGGCGGAACGCGCTGCGCTGCTACAGCTCCGCGGCGACACCGCGGCCGCGCTCGCCGCGGCGGACGCGTTTCTCGTGAAGGACCCTGGCAACCCAGGCGCGCTGTTCGTCGCCGCCTGCGCCGCCATCGAGTCCGGCGAGCTGGACCGCGCGTCCACCTACACGACGCGCCTGGAGCAGCGGGGGCGCGACCCACACGCGGCCGTGCTGAAGAAGGTGATCGAGCGCCGGCGAGGACAGAAGGACGAGCCTCTTCGCGAGGCCCTCGTCTCCGCCTGGAAGGCGGCGGGGCGTCCCGACCTCGGCGCCAAGCCTCTGCTGCGCCCGAGCGAGTCGTGGGGTGAGCTTCTGCCGAAGTTCGACCGCGAGGCGCGTGCCCGGCTCACTGCCGGGGAGCGCTTCATCTTCGACAACGGCATTCCCCCGAGCAGTTCCGCCTTCGTCGGGGCCGCGGTCCGGGCTGCCGCCGAGGCCGAGACGAACCCGGTCGTCGTGAACCTCGAGGTGCTCGGAGCGCTTACCCCGTTCGCAGAGATTGCAGGGGTCGACCCCCGCGCCGCGTCGGATGCCGCAGCTCACGCCGGCCGCGTCGTTGCGAGCGCCGACCCCGAGAACGGGTACATGGCTTTGGCCGGCCTCCTCGCGGCTGCGCCCGGCAACGTCGCGTTCAGCGCAGACGACCTTTCGGTGATCGAGGGCGCGCTCCAGAAGCCACGGTTCGAGTACCCGCGCGACCAGTCGCTGGCGCAGCTCCGGGAGCTCGCGGCTCGCCTCGACTCACAGCACGGCGACCTGCGCGCTTGGTCCGCGGCGTTGGGTGGCTCCGTGCCGCTGTTTCGGGTGTGGCAGCGGGCCGAAGCGGTGAAGGGCGCCGAGCTTCGCGCACGTGCAGGTCACGCCATTCAGCAGGTCGGGGCGCGATTCCGGGGCGCCGGGACCACCCTCGAAAGGACGCTCTCGTTCGCGTTGGAGGTGAAGGGTGCGGAGTTGCGGGGCGACGCCGTCGCAGCCGAAGCCGCCAAGGCAGATCGCACGCGATGGTCGGGTTGGCAGCAGGCGACCGAGGCCGCCCGTAAGCGCATGGGCAACTGGCCGTTCGCTGCGGCGTGGCGGGAGTGGACGCCCTCGGGCGAGATCGCCTACATGCGGCGACTCGTCGATTAGCCTGCCCGGACCTCGGGGCCGAGGCGCCGCGCTGCCTGCGGCATCTCGCTGAAGGTTCGCCGGTCGAGCGTCCGTCCGTTGCGGCTCTTCTGAACGCCACCCCACTGCTTGAAAAAGAATGGCACGCCGGCACGCTGGCATTGCCGCTGGATGTCGCGCACCCACTCGGCCTTCATCTCTCTCGCGCCGGGCCCGCTCTCACCGCCGACGATGACCCAGTGAATGTCGCGGAGGTCGACGGTGTCGACGGAGGCGAGGAGCGGCTCAAGGCTCAAGAAGCGGACCGTGGCCTTCACGGCTCGGAGTTCCTTGATCCGCCACCGATACTCGGCCGTCTCGACGCTGACGCCCATCCAAGCGTTCGGTGGTACACGCCGAGTCGACGTGAACTCCCGCATGCGCTCGGCGCGCTTCGTCAGGATCTGAAACTGGTGCTGGGAAGCCCTGGCGATAACATCGAACACCTTCTCGATGTACGCGTTCGGGATGTCCTCGTGGAACAGATCCGACATGCTGTTCACGAAGATCAGGCGGCCCGCCTTCCAGCGCAGTGGAAGCTCGAGCGCGTCGTGGACGAGGCGCAGATCGAATCCCTGCTCGAACGGGTGGCCGCGGACGCCGCGGAACCGCTCTGCGAATGTCTCGGCGTAGCAGTGCTTGCAGCCGGGCGAGACCTTGGTGCAACCGCGGACCGGGTTCCACGTCGCGTGCGTCCATTCGATGGCGGTCCGGTCACTCACGCGTCGATCCTCTGAACGGATGTATAACCCGGAACTCTGATTTGCCGCTCGCGTGATGGGGGGAAGCGTGGCGATTCGGAAAGCGTACCAGGGGCGTGAACAGACGTACCTGAAGCACCGCGTCCTCGAGGAGTACCTGCGGCCGTGGGCTCACAAGCTGGGGTCCTTCGCGCGGTATAAGCCGACGAAGCTCTGGTACGTGGACTGCTTCGCCGGTCCATGGAAGAGCGCAGACGACGAGCTGAAGGACACGTCCGTCGCGATTGGGCTGGCAGAGCTACGCAACGCCGCGAACACCTGGCGCGAGCAGGGCGGCCACAAGGTCGACCTCGGCGCCATCTTCGTCGAGAAGAACGAGAAGTCCTTCGCGGCGCTGTCGAAGTACCTCCAGACGCACAGCCAGGGGATCGACGTCGTCGCGATCCCCGGCGAGTTCGGGGCCGCGGTCGACCAGATCAACAAGCGGATTGGTGCCGAGCCGGCCTTTCTGTTCGTCGACCCGACCGGCTGGAAGGGCGCCGCGATGAACTCGGCGCGAAGGAGCGCACTCCGAAGGACAGCCACCTCATCACACTGCGGGCGTAGTCGAAGAGGTAGGCGCGTGGCCAACCGGCACCAGATCCCGGCGGATCGCGGTGCGACATGGCGACGCGGAGCGGTGTGATCGCGAGCGCCGAGCGCTGTGCGCGCAGACGCTTCGGCGGCTCGAGTTCACGCTCCGTCTCGAGCCAATACGAATCCGAGGTGCGCCTGCGTTCGCGCACGAGCCGGCCGAACGCTTGAACCACGTGGTTCAAGATGGAGCAAACGGGTGCAGTTCAGGGGTGACAGGCAGTGAGGGTGAGGTGGGCGGACTGGCAGAAGCGAAGAGGGCGAGCGGCGGTAGGCTCAGGACATGGCGGCTCCGCCTCCCGAGAACCGACCTACTCGCGGCCGCTCGGGCGCTTCAGCGGATCGGGACAGGACAAGCCGAGGTGCGCGCCTTGCTCCGCCAGCTGGCGCTCCCGTACCCGCTCGCGAGCCCAGGCTTGGCGGAGCGAGCGGAGGGGGAGTCGTGCGACGACGACCGGGACGCACATCGCCGTCGCCCGCAGCTCTTCCGAACGCCGGCGGACGATGTCGGAACGCCCGGAGAGGGACGAATCGCGGAGCAACGCTCCCGCCCGGTAAAGCGCGACGGCGCCGAGCATATCGAAGAGCAAGATCCCCTCGCGCCCGAGGACGTCGGCGTACCGTACCCAGGCGGCCGCCAGTCGCTCGCGGCCCTCGGTGGAGTCAGGTACTCGTTCGGCGAGCCCATTGGCACTCATCCAGCCGGAGAGAGCGAAGCGGACCGCCGCGTTCCAGGCGGCGTCGGTGCCGAGCACGGGATCGGCCCGCTCGAAGATTGGGAGCAGTTCCTCGTAAAACCGGGCGAGGAGCGGCCCGTCCAGGCCCACCACGGCGGCCTCGAACCCGGCGACCTCTTCGTCTGACAGCGGCGCACGCTCCGGGCCAGATCGGAGCGCCAGGGCGCGGAGGCGCCCGAGCGGCTCGCGAGCGATCCGGTCCAAGGCGGCGCGCCTCGCGCGTTCGACGTCCGGTGTCATGGGGTTCGCGGCCGCGCCAGGTTCTAGGACGTCGAGCACCGCAAGTTGGACAAGTAGCCGCTCGTCCGAACCCGCGAGGCGCAGCGCCGCTTTCCGCAACGCCGGGTCCGCGCCGTCGCCAAGCCGGGTCGTCCACGCCCACCCGACGAGGAAGGCGTCCGCTGCACCAAGCTTCGCGCCCGCGACGTCCGGCAGGGCGTCCGGCTCGCGGCGCTGCCAGTGCGCCAACTGGGTCCCGTCCACGTCGAGAAGAGGCAGCCCGTCGAGCGGGGATGACACGCGCGCCAGCGCGGACATCGCCTGCGCAATCCAATCGCCGCGCGGACGCGCGCGTCGCTCGGCCAGGAGTGCGACGAGCAACTGGCCCTCGACCGCGTCCGGGCGAAGCGACCGCAGCCGCCCCGCGAGCCGCCCCGCCTCGGCGAGGTCGCCCGCGTCCAGCGCGGCGCAGGAGAGGACCAGCAGCGCGGCCGGATCGTCGGGGATACGACCCGCGGGCGCGAGCAGGACGCGGGCCCGCGCGGGACGGCCGCGCAGCACCTCGAGTGCCGCCGCGAACGAATCCCCGAGCCCCGCTGTCGAGGTGGCGGGCGCGCCGAGCACCAAAGCAAGGAGGGCAGTTGCAAGCATGCGGACCCGGGAACCAGATCCTAGCCGACTGCTTCACTTCTTACGCGGCACGGGGCGCCGTGGCTCATCATCGTCGAGGGGCGTCGCGAGCTCGCCTTCGACGTCGTTGATGAGGTCGAAGAGCTCGCGTGCCTCCCAGGCGCGGTTCCGTTTCGCGAGGGTGATGGCGTGGAGGACGCCCTTCTCGGCGAGCGTCGCGATGGCCTCGTTCACAGCCTGCTTCGAGCGGCCGAGGAACCTCTGCGCAGTCGCGACCGTGACGACGGGGTGAGCGGGCAGCTCGATGATGAGGGCCTCGGCGCTCGAGTGGCGGCGCGGATGGCCTGCACGCTCTCGCCATCGTTCCTGAAGCTCCGCAAGGCGTAGCGCGAGCTCGCTGGCCTTCGCCGCGGCTCGCTCGATCGCCCGGGCGAACAGGAGGATCCAGTCGGCCGGGCGGTCCTCCCGGAACGCGGTCAGGCCCGCGACGTAGGCCTTGGCGTCGGCGGCGAGGACGAGGCTCACGGGCGGGACGTAGCGGGGCGCGAGCCCGCGACGCCGCAGGACGACGTGGATGAGCGCGCGGCCGACGCGGCCGTTCCCGTCCGCGAACGGGTGGATGGTCTCGAACTGCGCGTGGGCGATCGCGGCCTGGACGACGGGCGGGAGGTCCGTCCGGTTCATGAACGCGACGAGGTCGTCCATGAGGTCCCTCACCCGCTCGGGCGGGGGCGGGACGAAGTCGGCTCGACCGGGGTTGTAGGCGTTCCCTCCGATCCAGTTCTGTCGGTCGCGCAGCTCGCCGGCGATCTTTGGCGTCGTCGTCGCGAGCATCAACACGCGGTGGATCTCGAGGACGTCCTTGAGGCGGAGCGGCTTCGCGCCGGAGCCGAGCGACACCGCGTACTCCATCGCGACGACGTTGCCGAGGACGGAACGGGCGGTCTCGTCGCGGGCGTCGCCCGCCTCGGCTTCGGCGCGCGCGAGGCGGCGCTGCGACAGGACCAGGCCCTCGATCCGGGAGGAGGCCACGGATTCGGCGCGGAGCAGGCGGCGCGCAAGGACCTCGAGGCTCGCGAGAAGCAGTGGGTCGCGGTTCAGGGCGTCGACGGCGCGCTCGGCGGAAGAGAGCGCAGCTGCAAGGGCGGAGGGAAGAGCGAGTTGGAGCTCCGCGATCGGGTCCGGGACGAAAGCGCGGTACCTGAAGGCGCGGCGCTCGGCCCTGCCGCCGGGGGCGGAGGGGTTCGGGGGCCAGGAGCGGGTCTCGTACCGAGCCATACGAAGGGAAAGCTTTACGAACAGCGCCGCGCGGTCAAGGTTTAATGCAGAACCTTGACTAACGCAGTCCGCGGGTCAAGATTCTGCCTAGACCGTCGAAGCGCGCCCGGTTCGAGCCGCCTGCGATGACTTTCCGGGCGGGCACTGGGAGGTGTATGGCTACGCTCGATGAAGACGCTGACCGAGCTCACGGGTTCAGTGATTCGAGTGGCCGCCGCGGCGATCGCCGAGGCGACGAGGTCGCTCCCCAGCGAAGAGAAGCCCGCATCGCCTGCCGTGCCGGAGGCTCAGACGCCGGGCGCCGCGGCCGCCGCCGGCGAGGCGCCTGCCCAGGCGGAGGCCGCGGTCGAGGCTCCCGCCGCGGCCGCTCCGCAGCCCGCGGCGCCTCCCGCGCCACCGGCGGCGGCGCCGCCTCGGGAGGCGGAGAGCGGGGCCGCGAAGGAGGCGATCGACACGGCGGTCGCGAAGGCCACCGGGCTCTCCGGGGACCGGCTCGCGATGCTGCGCGGCGCCGTCGAGGCGGCGGGCCGGCGCACGGAGGACGTGCGCCTCGTCCGCGTGTTCGGTCTCGAGGAGCAGGTGACCGGCGCGATCAAGGTCGGCGCCTACCAGTATGTCGTGGACCTGTTCCCGGCGAGCATGAAGCAGATCACCGAGCCGAGGGACGATCGAGGGCGACGCGGGGGCGGCCGCGGCGGCGGAAGGGGCGGCGGAAGGGGCGGCGGCGACCGCGGCGTGAAGGGGGGCGGCACGGGCGGGTTCTCGATGGACTCGCTGCGCGACGATCGCAAGAAGGAGCGCGGCGGGCGCGGCGGGCCCGGCGGTGGAAGAGGGCCGGGCGGCGGACGCGGAGGCGGGGGCGGGGGCGGTGGGCCCGGCGGACCGCCGGGCGGCGCTCCGAAGAAGTAGGCTTCGCACGCCGGCATGCACGGACCGCTCGAGACCCTCCTCGCCGACGGCGTCATCGAGGAGATCTGCGGCCGGCTCAAGAGCGGCAAGGAAGCGGACCTCTGGCTCGTCCGCCACGCCGGCGAGATCGTCGCCGCGAAGGTCTACAAGGCTCGCCAGGCGCGAAGCTTCCGGAACAACGCCGCGTACAAGGAGGGGCGGCAGGTACGCAACACGCGCACCCAGCGCGCGATGGACCGCGGCAGCCGCTTCGGGCAGGCGGCCGCCGAGGATGCCTGGAAGGCCAAGGAGGCCGACGCGCTGCACACGCTCCACGCCGCGGGCGTCCGCGTCCCGAAGCCGGTGCTGTTCTACGAGGGCGTCCTCCTCATGGAGCTCGTGGTGGATCCTCACGGAAGCCCCGCGCCACGGCTCGTCGACGCCCACGTGGCGCGGGACGTCGCCGCGCCGCTGTACGCCGATCTCCGTGGGCAGGCGGTTCGGATGCTCCGATGCGACGTCATTCACGGCGACCTCTCGCCCTACAACGTCCTCCTCGGGTGGCGCGGTCCCGTGGTGATCGATTTCCCGCAGGTGGTCGGCGCGGCGCACAACAGCCAGGCGGAGTCGTTCTTCCGGCGCGATCTCGAGAACCTGTGGCGCTTCTTCGCCGCGATCGACCCGGCGCTCCGGGCCGCCGCGAACGACACCCGCGAGATCTGGCGCGCGTACGTCCGCCGCGAGCTGGCGCCCGACTTCGTCCCGAGCGGCAAGGCGGCTCACCCTTCGCCGCCGGCGGCTCACGCGCACGGCGAGGCTCACCGCCCCCGCCCGCACGACGGGGGCCCCGCCGCCCGCGATCGCATGCGGCCGGAGCGGACC
>DATDDC010000047.1:0-3112 GCA_036523995.1 Anaeromyxobacter sp. | reverse complement strand
GCGGCCGCGAACACCAGCGCGAAGCCCTGGCCGATCAGCGAGGCGATGCGCGTGGCGCGCGTGAAGGGCATGAACGACGCGAGCGCGCCGCGCAGGACTCGGCCGCCGTCCATCGGGAACGCGGGAATCATGTTGAACGCGATCATGAACACGTTCGCGAACAGCAGGAACTCGAGCGTGCCTTCGCCCGAGGCGCGCTGCAGGATCGTCTCGGGGCTGACGTGGGCCGAGAACAGCGCGGCGCCGAAGATCGTCGCGAGCACGACGTTCACCGCCGGCCCGGCGACCGCCACGAGGATCTCCTGCACGGGCTTGTCGGGCATCCGCTCGAGCCGCGCCACGCCGCCGATCGGCAGCAGCACGATCTCGCGGGTCGCGATCCCGAAACGGCGCGCCATCAGCGCGTGCCCGAACTCGTGCAGGATCACGCAGGTGAAGAGCAGCACCAGGTGCAGCACGGTGTGGAACGCGTCGCGCGGGCTGCTCGTGGTGAACAGCGCGACGCCGGCCAGCAGCAGCAGGAAGGTGACGTGCACCTCCACGCGGATGCCGGCGAAGGTGCCAAGGCGGAGCGTCCAGCGCATCGATCGAGCGTCCTCCGGGAAATCACCCGCGACGGCTCCTTCATGGCCGTCACCGCGGCGAGCTCCACCCGCAGCTCTCCGGCGCGGCGGGCCACCTGCGAGAGCGCGGGAGAGGGCGCGTCCGTGAGGATCTCCCGGAGCTGCTCGAGCGAGGCGTCCACGCGGGCCTGCTCGCGCTCGAGCGGGGCGAGCATCTCCTCGGTGAGCAGCGAGCGAACGCTGTCGTCGTCCTGCGCGCGCGCCGGGCCGGGCCGCCGCGCGTCGGGCATGGGCCGCCCGCGCAGCCCCTCCGCCACGCCGTGGAAGAACCGCTCCGAGGCCTTGCGCAGCTCGGCGGTCGCCTGCTTCATCATCGAGGCGAGGTCCGGCCGATCCGCCACGGCCTGCTGAGCGTCGTGGGCGAGCTCCTCGAGCCGGAAGGACGAGACCTGAAGCCCGAAGTACTCCGTCGCCACGTCCTCGATGGCGTGGGCCTCGTCGAAGACGACGACGTCCGGCTCGGGCAGGATCTCGACGCCCGCCCGCGACGTCCGCATGGCGAGGTCGGCGAAGAAGAGGTGGTGGTTCACGAGGAGGACGTCCGCCTCCGCCGCGAGCGCCCGCGCCCGCGTCACGAAGCACTCCTCGTACCGCTGGCACTCGCGCCCGGTGCAGCTCTCGCTCGTGGCGGAGAGATCCTTCCAGGTCTGGTAGTGGTCCGGGAGGTCGATCTCGCTCCGGTCGCCGGTCGCCGTCTCGCGCACCCACGCCTCGATGCGGGGCCACAGGTGCGCCTCGTCGCGCGCCGCGAAGGTCGGAGCCCGCGCGAACTCCTCGCCGCGCGCCAGGCAGTAGTAGTTGGAGCGGCCCTTGAGGTAGGCGGCCGTGAAGGCCAGGCCGCAGGCGTCCCGGAGGAGCGGGATGTCCTTTCCCCAGAGCTGCTCCTGCAGCGTCTTCGTCGCGGTGGAGACGATGATGCGGCGGCCGGAGAGCACGGCCGGCACGAGGTAGGCGAGCGTCTTCCCGGTCCCCGTGCCGGCCTCGGCGACGAGGTAGCTGCGCGAGCGGAGCGCGGCCTCGACGTCGCGCGCCATGGCGAGCTGGTCCTCGCGGAGCTCGTAGCCCGGCAAGGCGCGCGCGAGGCGGCCGCCCGGACCGAGCACGTCGTCGATCCCGACCGGCGCCTCGCGAGGGATCAGGGCGAGGCTCCGGAGAGGCTGCCGAGCCGGTAGATCATCCACCAGGTCGCGGCCCCGAGCCCGACCGCGACGGCGACGAGGATCGCCCGGAAGATCGCCCGCGGCTTCTCGACGGCCGGCGCCGGGCGAGGCAGCGAGACGAGGCCCTGCACCATGGCGCGCTTCAGCACCTCGTCGCGGAAGCGTGCGGCGACGGCGTCGCCCGGGCGGGCGGCGAGCGCCTCCCGGTAGCGGCGGCCGGCCAGGGCGAGGCCCTCGAGGTCCGGGAAGCGGTCGAGGTACGCGCGGTGGCGGGCCTCGTCGTCCCAGGCGCCGACGACCTCCGCCCAGGCGGCTTCCTCGGCGGAGGCGTTCTCGACGGGAACGTTCTCGGCGGGGGCGTTCTCGGCAGGGGACGAGACGGGGGACGACATGGGGACCTCGGGGGCTTCGAGTCTAGCCTGTTCCTCGGGCCGGCTAGAAGGACACCGGCACCGGGACGAAGGTAGCCACGAAGAGCGCGAGCGACGCCCATGCCACGGCCCGCCGCCCTCCGCCGAGCTCCTCCTCCTGGAGCGCCGGGGGATGGCCGAGGCCGACCACGAACCGGGATAGGAGCCACCAGAGGAACCAGTTCCAGGAGACGAAGAGGCCTGCGAGGAGGAGCCCGAGCGAGACCAGGCGCGCGACGAGGAGCGCTCGGCGGCGGCCAAAGAGGGCGTACAGCACGTGGCCTCCATCGAGCTGGCCCACGGGCGCGAGGTTCAGCGTCGTGACGAGAAGGCCGATCCAGGCGGCGACGGCCACCGGATGGAGGAAGACGTCCGTGCCGGGCTGCAGCCTTCCGACGACGAGCCAGCGCGCGGCCCAGGTGATGAGGCTCTCGCCGAAGAACTGCGGCACCGTGGCCGCCTCGGGAAAGAGCGATTCTCCCGACACCAGTGTCCGGATCATCGACAGCAGCGACATGGACAGGGGGGACTGCGCGGTCGGCGCCGTGTGGACTTCGGAGAGCGAGAGCCCCACGAGGTAGAGCGGCACCGCCACCGCGAGGCCCGCGAGCGGCCCGGCCGCGCCGATGTCGAGCACGGCGCGCCGCGACGGGATGACCGAGCGCATGCGGATGACGGCGCCCAGCGTACCGGCTCCGAACGGGACCGGGATGAAGTACGGCAGCGTCGTCTGCACGCCGTGGCGCCGGGCGAGGACGTAGTGCCCCATCTCGTGCGTGAAGAGGATGGCGACGAGCGTTCCCGCGAAGGGAAGCCCTCCGCGGACCACGTTCGAGAGCGTGCGCGCATGCTCGCGCAAGTCCGATTGCTCGAACCCCGCCAGGAGCGTCGTCACGATCGTCGCGAGGAAGAGCGCCAC
>DATDDC010000046.1:0-26825 GCA_036523995.1 Anaeromyxobacter sp. | reverse complement strand
TCTACCGCTTCGGCGAGGCCCAGGGCGCCGCGAACGTCCACGCGCTCGCGCCGCTCCCCGGAGGCGACCTCGTGGCGGTCCTCTCGGGCGGGGAGGGAGTCCGGGCGGTGCGGTGCAACTACCGGGGCGAGGTGACGGGTCCCATCCCCTTCACCGGCTTCCCCGCGGGCGTCTCCCCCGGCATGGACGAGGTCCGCGCCACGGCCGGGCGCCTCTACTTCATGGACCTGCGCGCCCTCCGCCTGGTCGCCACCGACGAGCAGGGGCACTACCTCTTCCACCGCGATCTCACGAAGGCGGTCTTCCGCGACGCGGGCCCGGACGCGGAGCCGTCCCTCACGCAGGACAACGACGTCACCGGGTTCGACGTGGATCACCAGGGGAACCTGCTCCTCACCGTCGCCACGCAGTTCCGCGCGCTCGTCGTCTCGCCCGAGCTCGACGTGCGCTCCTTCGGCGGCAAGGGGAGCCGCGCGGGGAAGTTCAACATCGCGGGCGCCATCGCGCGCGACGAGGCCGGGAACGTCTTCGTGGCCGACACGCTCCGCTCCGTCATCATGGTGTTCTCGCCGGACCTCCGCTTCCTCTTCGAGTTCGGCGGACGCGGCGCGCGGCCCGGCAGGCTGAACCTGCCCTACGGGCTCGTCGTCGGCAACGGGAAGGTCTTCGTCTCCCAGGGCGCCAACCGCGGCATCGCGGTCTTCCGGATCGAGTAGGGCGGCAGCGCTACCGGCTGCGCAGGAACGACTCGAGCTGCGCGGCCAGGGGATGGCCGGTCTCCGAGAGCCGCCGCGCCTCGCTCCAGGCGCCCGGGGCGTCGCCCAGGTAGGCGCAGGCGACGGCGAGGTTGAAGCGCGCCTCGGGCGAGTCGCGGGCCGGCCCCGGCGCCTTCCGGAGGAGCGCCACGGTCTCGGCGAAGCGCCCGAGCCGGTTCAGGGCCGCGCCCAGGTTCGCGTACGCGCCGGCATGGCCGGGCTGCAGCTCGATGGCCCTGCGCAGGAGCGGCTCCGCCTCCGCGGGGCGGTCGAGGGTCACGAGCACGCGACCGAGGTTGTAGTGCGCCTCCCCGTAGCGGGGCGCGACCTCGATGCCGCGCCGGAGCACGGCCACGGCCGCCGCGCTCTCGCCCCGCGCGGCGAGCGCGGCGCCCAGGTTGCCATAGGCCTCGCCGTAGGACGGATCGAGCCGGACGGCCTCGCGAAGCTCCGGGATGGCCTCCGCCTCGCGGTGCAGCTCGGCGAGCGCCTTCCCGAGATTGCAGTGGGGGCGGCTCTTCCCCGGCGACTTCCGGACGGAGTCGGACCAGAGCGCCAGCTCGCTCGCCCAGACCTCGTTCCTCGCCACGGTGGCGGCGGAGAGGGCGCAGGCGGCGAGCGCCCCCGCGGCGACGAGCGCGCGCCAGGGCCGGGAGGGGACGAGGCGACGCGCGAGCCATGCGGCGGCCGTGGCGAGCGCCGCGAAGGCGCCGACCGAGGGCAGGTAGACCCGATGCTCGAGGATGACGTCCCGGATCGGGAGGAGGGTCGACTCCACCGACAGCGCCACGAAGAACCAGAGGATCCCGACCGCGACGGCACGCCCGGCCGGATCGATCCGGCGCGAGCCGAGGAGCCAGAGCGAGCCCGCGAGGAGGGCCAGGATGAGCGCGGCGCCGCCGAGGACGCGGGGCTCGAGGACCGAGCGCGCCAGCGGGAAGTCGTAGTCGAGGTTCTGTCCGACCGGGAGGAAGAGGAGTCGGACATACCTCGCCACCACGGCGGCCTGCGTGACGAGGTACTGCCAGCGGGAGACCGGCGTGTCGACCCGCGCCGCCGCCGTGGCGCTGCTCAGCGTCTCCCCGACCGAGGTGGAGGAGCCGATCGCCACGTAGGGCAGGGGGATGAGGAGCGCCAGGGCGGCGACCGGCGCGATGGGCAGCCAGCGGCGCCACCCGCGCCAGCCGAACAGGGCGGCCTCGAGGAGCGCCAGCGCGAGCGGCAGCGTGAAGGAGATCTCCTTCGTCTTCACGGCGAGGAGGCTCGAGAGGAGCACCCCCGCGTAGCTCACGGGGTCGCGCCGCCCGGCCTCCCGCGCCAGGCGCCAGCGCAGGTACAGGACGGCCGCGAGGACGTAGAAGGTCGTCGCGAGCGAGGTGACGCGCTGGACCACGTAGGAGACGGCCTCGGTCTGGATCGGGTGCGCGACGAAGAGCGCCGCCGCCACCCACGCGACGGCGGTCGCGCCGCCCGCGAGCGAGGAGCCGCGAAGGGCGGGCGTGCGGAAGAGGAGGCGGACGAGCGCGAACACGAGGAGCGCGTTCGCGAGGTGGACGGCGAGATTGACGGCGTGATAGCCGCGCGGCTCGAGCCCGCCGAGCCGGTAATTGAGCGCGAACGTGAGATAGCCGATCCAGCGGGTGGGCCGCGCCCGGTACGCCTCCAGGGAGACCGCGTCGGAGAGGCTCCGGATGAGCGGGTTGTTCCGGATGGAGGCGTTGTCGTCGAAGTTGAAGACCCCGTCGAGCGAGCCCCAGTACGCCGCGATCCCCAGCGCGCCGAGCGTGAGGATGGCGGCCCAGAGGTGCCAGCGCGGAGCCGGGGAGGGGAGCGCGTCGGCGGCGTCCCTGGCGCGGAGTGGATTCGACATCGCTCGTCGGGGCACGCCCTTCGGCGCGTCCCGAGGATAGCACGCACATCCTTCGCCGTCCCCGCTCCCCGGCGCTCCAAGCCGCGGTTTTCAGGCGCGAATGGCCGCGGGACCGCGGTGGCATCGGGTATGCCCGTTGCACACGCACGAGGCGCTTCAGCGGCCGCCACCGCTCGGAGGCGGTGCGCTGAAAAACCCCGGGATATGCAGCATCTGGCCCCACCTAGGACGCGCTACGCTGCCTCGATCATGGCCGCTCGGGCCATCGCCTCCGCAGTTCTTGCGCTCCTCGCCGGGCACGCCGCCGCTTTCCATTCCGGCGGGGTGGGCGACTGCGAGGGCTGCCACTCGATGCACGGCAAGGACGGCCCGGACGTTCCCGGGCGGCCGTTTCTCATGTCCGGGGGAGACGCGAGCTCCACCTGCCTCAGCTGTCACGCCGGGATGGCCCCGGCGACCGGCCACGTCTTCTCGACGGGCTTCGCCACGCCGCCGTCGAACTACACGCCGGCGGGCGACTACGCCTGGCTCCTCCGCTCGTACGTGTGGAACGGGCCGAAGGGCGTCGCCACGAGCCCGGGCGAGCGGCACGGGCACAGCGTGGTCGCGGCGGACTTCAACCTCCTCGGCGACACACGGAACACCGCCGCGCCCGGCGGCACCTATCCCTCGGGCTCGCTCTCGTGCATCAGCTGCCACGATCCCCACGGGCGGTACCGGATCCTGTCCGACGGCACGTTCTCGGCGGGCGGCGCGCGCATCGTCGCCTCGGGGTCCTATGCGACCTCGACCCCGCTCCCGGCCGAGCGGGAGGCCTACGGCTCCTATCGCCTCCTCGGAGGGCGAGGCTATCAGCCGCGCTCGCTCGGCGGCGCGCTCTCGTTCGGCTCGAACCCGCCCGTCGCCATCGCTCCGCCCGCCTACAACCGGAGCGAGGCGGTGAGCGACGTGCGCGTGGCGTACGGCTCCGGGATGTCGGAGTGGTGCGCCAACTGCCACGGCGCCATCCACACCTCGGCGAACCCGACGGGCCCCGGCAGCTACCAGCATCCCTCCGGCGTCACGGCGAGGTTCGGCCAGCTGGCGAGCATCTACAACGCCTTCCTGCGCACAGGGGACATGGGGGGCTCCTGGCTCACGGCGTACACGTCGCTCGTGCCGTACGAGGAGGGCACGACGGATCGCAGCCAGCTCGCGAGCCACGCGCGCGGGGACGGCACCTACCGCATCGGCCCCACCACCGGCGGCGAGAACGTGATGTGCCTCTCCTGCCACCGCGCGCACGCCTCGGGGTGGGACTACGGCATGCGCTGGAACTTCGAGAGCGAGTACGTGGTCGCCTCGGGGCAATGGCCGGGGGTCGACTCCGTGGGAGAGGCCGCCAAGCCCGCCAACGCGCAGGGGCGCACCCAGGCCGAGACGCGGGCGGCCATGTACGATCGCAATCCCTCGTCGTACGCGAGCTTCCAGACGACGCTATGCAACAAGTGCCACGCCAAGTAGCGGGCCTCGCCGCCCTGCTGTCCCTCGCCGCGCTCGGCGCGATGGGATGCCGTGGGACGCCCGAGGCCGACGGGAGCCCGAAGCCGTCGCCCAGGGGCCAGCTCCTCGGGCTCGCCACGACCGCGTCCATCGGCCCCACCGGCGGGACGATCACCTCGCCCGACGGCCGCCTCACCGTCACCGTGCCCCCGGGCGCGCTCCCCGGCGCCGTGAACGTCACCCTCGATCAGATCACGGACACCGCCCCGGGAAAGATCGACGACGTCGCCTACCGCATCGGACCGGCGGACACGATCCTGCTCGCGCCGGTGACGCTCGCCTTCCGGGCGGCCGCGCCCGGAGCGAGCCTCGACGCGTTCACCGTCGCGTACCAGGAGAACCAGGGCTTCTGGCTCCGCCTCCGCGAGGTCCAGCGGACGCCCGCCGACGGCACGCTCACCGTGAGCACGACGCACTTCGGCGACTGGAGCATCGTCACGAGGTCGGCGGCGGACCTGAACGGCCAGATCACCTTCCAGTCCACCATCGGCATTCCCTTCAGCGCCACGGGGCTCGCGACGCTGAACGTCGCCGGGGCGGACGCCTCCGGGACCTGGTACCTGCAATGGGGGACGCTCGCGCTCGACTCGGCCACGCTCACGAGCGGCGCCGCCACCTGCACCGCGAGCCCCGCCACGGTCGAGCTCGACACCGACATCGCCGAGGTGATGGTCGACCCCACGCGGTTCCGCTGGGGGACGACCGCGCGCTGGCCGCTCACGTGCAGCGCCGGAGGAGGCGCGGCCTACTCCGACCTGGCCTCGCTCTTCTTCGACACGATGGGCATCTATCGGCCCGACTGCTCGCGGGGATACGTGCAGGCCCCGGTCATCACCGCCGATCGCGTCCAGGGCGCCTACACCATCGACTGCGGGACGGCCGGCGCCGTGACCGCGACCTGGGACTTCGGCACGTGCACGCCGGGCGTGGCGTGCGCGATGGCGTGCCACGACGCGGTGATCTCGTGCGACACGGGGTTCCCCGTCTGCACGTCCACCGGAACGCTGCCGGACGGCACCGTCTGCGGGACGAACCAGGTCTGCAGCGGGGGCGCCTGCGTCTCCTGCACCGCGGGCCTCGCCTGCACCACGCAGCCGGATCCGCTCTGCCACGACGGCGTGACGAGCTGCGCGACCGGCGCCTCGCAGTGCGTGAACGGCACGGCGAAGGCGAACGGCACGAGCTGCGGCTCGAACCTCGTCTGCAACGGCGGCGCCTGCGTCTCCTGCGCGTCGGGCCTCGCCTGCACCACGCAGCCCGACCCGCTGTGCCACTCCGGCGTGACGAGCTGCGCGACGGGCACCTGGCAGTGCGTGAACGGAACCGCGTTCGCGAACGGGACGCCCTGCGGGCCGGACCAGGTCTGCAGCGGGGGCGCCTGCGTCTCCTGCGCGGCGGGCCTCGCCTGCACCACGCAGCCCGATCCGCTCTGCCACGACGGCGTGACGAGCTGCGCGACCGGCACCTCGCAGTGCGTGAACGGCGCCGCGAAGACGAACGGCACGAGCTGCGGCACGGACCAGGTCTGCAACGGCGGGACGTGCAGCGCCTGCACGGCCGACCTCGTCTGCACGCCTGCGAACCCGTGCCACGACGGCCGCACCTCGTGCAGCACCGGGACGCAGACCTGCACCGACCTCGGCACGAACCTTCCGAACGGCACGAGCTGCGGCGCCGGCCTCACGTGCAACGACGGCGGCTGCGTGCCGAGCCGGAACGTCGTCGGCACGCGCCTCGTCACCTACTGGCCCGACGGCGCGCCCGGGGCGCCCGTCCCGGCGCCGGACGTCATCGCGCCCCCGCTGGCGCTGGTGGCGGCCCTGGTGCCGCGCGCCGGCGGCGGCTTCGACACGTACACCGGCACGATCGACGCCTCCGGCAACGTCGCCATAGCGAACGTCCCCGCGGGTCCCTACCTCCTCTCCTTCGTGGACGGGAACGGCGCGCACACGTTCCTCGAGACGTCCTCGAGCTCGATCGACCTCGGCTACGACCTGCTCGGTCGCGCGGATGCGGCGCTCGCGACCGCCTCCACGCTGGTGACCTTCGAGCTCACCGGCCTCACGCCCTGGAAGGACGGGGACGAGATCCAGATCGCGTCGTCGAACGGCGACGTCCTCGATGCCCCCACCCGGATCGCCCCGATCGCCGCGGGCGCGACGTCGGCGAGCCTCGTGGACGACTGGCTCGCGAGCGCGCTCGGTCCCGCCATGAACCTCCTCGCTCCGGCGGACGTGCTCTGGATCCACGACCTCGCCACGCTGTCGACGACGCAGACGTCCGGATCGACGACCTACCCCTATCTCTCCGCCTCCGCCGCGGCCTCGGTCACCGGCCTCGCCTTCGCGAGCGGGACGCCGTCCACGGTGCCCGCGGCGCTCGGCCCGCCTGCCCAGACCGGCTGGGTCACGGGGGACGCCGCGACGGGCATCGACTGGAGGCTCTCCGAGTTCGAGGCGCAGCTCCCGGCGTTGACCGGGCTCGCCGCGATGCCTCCGGGCAGCGGGCACGTCCTCCTCGTCGGCGCGGCGGCCCGCGCGCTCGCGAACCCCGCCCCCATCGCGAGCGGCAACCCCACGCTCTTCCTGCTCGCGCTCGACGCGGGCACCGGAGACTTCGCCACGTCGGCGAGCCTCCCCTACGGCTCGTTCCTGGAGGCGAGCACCTGGTCCGAGTGGCGCGGGATCGAGTTCAGCGTGCCGGTGGCGTACCTGCTGCCGGCGGCGTCGGCCGCCTTCACGGATCGCGCGGCGCTGGGCCGGCGCGAGGCGATGTCGGCGGGGCTGCCCACCCCCATCGTGCCGACGCTCCTGCCGGTGCAGGCGCCGGCGCTGAACGGCCTCGATGCGTTCGCGCCGATGACCGGCGCCGGCACGACGCCGACGCTGTCGTGGTCGCCCCCGCAGGCTCCGTCGCTGGCGCCGACGAGCTACACCGTCGAGCTCGTGCTGCTCGGCACGAGCGGGACGAGCACCGTGGCGACCCGCATCGCGCTCTGGCGGGTCGCGAGCACGGCGGTGACGGTGCCCGCGGGCCTGCTCGCGGCCGGCGGCACCTACTACGCGCGCATCACGGCCAACTGGAGCTCCCCGGATCCGCTCGTGACGAAGCCCCTCAGCGGGGAGTATGTGACCGCTTACGCGACGACGCTCACGGCCCCGTTCTCGCCGTGACGCGACGTGCGCGCCCGGCGTCGCCCGGACCCCGGGTGAGCGCCCGACCGCGATTCGATCGCTCGCCGCCGGCGCGCTGACGCTCGCCCCCGCGACCCGTGGGTGACCGGCGATCGGCGCGCGCTTCCCACGGATCGGGCCGCGGAGCGGGCGCGTGGCCATGGGGAGCCCGCGCGCGCATGGGTCGCGCCGGGGTCGCTCCCCCGCAGGACATGGCCGGGATTCCCCTCTGCGCATCAATCGTTGAGCGGGCAGCCCGGGCTGGCGTGCGCGTCGCTCGTCTGCTCCCGCATGAGGAACGACGCCCTCCTCGACGTGATGGTCCTGGTGACGCTCCTCGCGACGCCTTCCCCGGCGGCCGCGAGGGATGGCGCGCGCGGCTGGCATCCGGAGTTCGAGGCGGCGCGGCGCGAGCTGTTCGACGCGATCCCCGAGGACGCGGGAGCCTCCGCCGCCGCAGCCGGCCCCGCCGCGGAGGAGCCGGCGGCGCCGGCCTGTGCCCTCCGGCACGTCGGCTCCGAGGCCATGACGGCGCAGAGGTGCCTCGAGTGCCACGCGGGGACGGGCGGTCGGAGGATCCGCAGCACGCATCCGGTGGGCGCGTACCGGTGGCGACCGGGCCTGCGCACGCCGGACGAGGTCGTGCGGAGAGGCGTCCTCCTGCCGAACGGCGCCATCGAGTGCGTGACCTGCCACGACCGGCGCTCTCCATGGAAGGACCACGTCGCGCTGCCTCCCGGCGCGCCGGCCGTCGCCGCGGTGGACGCGCGCGATCCGGCCTCGCTCCAGGGGCGCCCGAGCTGGCGCGAGGCGCGCGCCCGCGCGGCCAGGCCGCCGGACGGCTCCGCCGTGAGCCCCGCGCCGCTCTGCGCCGCCTGCCACACGCACGCGGACTGACCTATTCACTCAACGTGTGAAGCTGCGGGAAATGGCGCTGCAGGCTGCGTGATTTGGCGCGGATCCCCGGGTGCGACAATCGATCGCGCCCCGATGTTGGCGTTCCCACAGGCACTCCCGACGTGGGAGCCATCCGCACCCCGGTCCGCGAATTGCAGTCGCTTCGTCCCGCTCCTCGGCAGTGGCGCGACGGTGGAGGGGGGAAAGCCGCGGGATGGAGCCGCCGCAGACGACGAGCGTGCCCGAGGGCCCCCCGACCGTCATCGTCGGGGCCGGCCTGTCCGGCCTCGTCATCGCCCGCGAGCTCCTGGCGCGCGGCAGGGCGGTGACGATCGTCGATCGGAACCTCGAGGTCGGCGGCCTCGCGCGCACGTTCCGCCGCGGCGACTGGTCGTTCGACATCGGTCCCCATCGGCTGCGATCCGAGGAATGGGACGTGCGGCGCCTCATCCAGGGCGCGCTCGGGGACGACGTGCTGCCCGCTCCTGCCGGCGGCGGCGTCCACGCCTTCGGGAAGACGCATCCGCGCGGAACGCGCGGCGCGATGCTGCGCGCCCTCCCGCTCGGCGCGATGCTCCGCGGTCTCCGCGACTTCGTGCGCCCCGAGATCTCCGAGGAGGACTCCTACGAGTCGGAGATCGTCGCGACCTACGGCAGGACGGTGTACGAGGCGCTCTTCCGGAGGGCGACGGAGAGGCTCCTCCGAACGCCCGCCGAGCGCATCGACGCGGACTGGGCGCGCCTGGGTCTCTCCAGGACGGAGCGCAAGGAGTGGTCCGGGGGCCTCTACCCGAGGCGCGGCATCGGCACGCTCGCGGACGCGCTGGCGTCGGACGTGCTCGACGCGGGAGGGCGGATCCTGCTCGACCACGAGGTGCGAGGCCTCGAGGCGGAGGGCGACCGCGTCGTCTCCGTTCTGGCCGGGGAGGAGCGCCTCGCGGCGGAGGCGGTCGTGTGGACGGCGCCGGTCACGCTCGCGCTGCGCCTGCTCGACGTGGGTCCGCCCACCGGGCTGCGCTTCGTGTCCACCGTCCTCTACAACGTCGCCCTGCACGAGCCGCACACGCTCGGCCACCCGTCGGTCTGCTACGCCGGGGAGGAGAGCTTCGTGCGCGTCTCGGACCCGGGGGCCTTCTCGCCCGCGGCGGTGCCGGCGGGGAAGGGCGGGCTCTGCGTCGAGTGCACCTGCCGCGAGGGCGACGACCTGTGGGAGGATCCGTCGCGCCACGCCACGTCCATCCTGGTGGGGCTGGCGGACCAGGGCGCCATCCCCTCGGTGCGGAGCGTCGAGGCGGTATGGCCCGAGCGCATCGCGGACAGCTACCCGGTCTACGAGCGCGGCTACCGCGAGGAGCTTCGCGGCGCGATGGCCTCGCTCGCGCGCTACCGGAACCTCGTGCTGGCCGGCCGGGCCGGCCTCTTCTGGTGCAACCGCATGGACCAGGCCATCGCCAACGGCCTTCGCGTGGCGGCGCGCCTCGAGGCGGAGCGCTCGGCCGCGGAGTCGGGCCCCGGCGACGACGGCGAGTTCCAGGCGTCGTAGGCGTGCGCCGCCGCGGGCTCACCGCACCTGCTTGCGGTGGCACCCCTCGCAGTCGGCGAGCGGGAAGGCGACCTTGTCGTGGCAGGCGCCGCAGTACTGCCCCGCGGAGATCTGGAGCATCGTGTACTTCACCGCGCCGGCCTTGGTCACCGGGAAGATGTCCGGGTGGCAGACCTCGCATCCGTTCCAGACCGAGTGCTTCTTGTGGGAGAAGATGATGTCGTTCACCCAGGACGCCTCCGCCGGGATGCGGACGTCCTTGTCCATGCGCAGGGCGGGGCGGGGGACCGAGATGCCCTCGAGGAAGTCGGCGGGCCGGATCATGCCCCGGGCCTCGGCGCGCTCCCAGTCCACGGCTCCGTGAAGGTTCCGGGGCAGCCCCGCGGCGAACCGCTCGTAGTCCGCGCGCGCCTTGGCCGGATCCGGGCGCGTGTGGCACCTCTTGCACGAGCCCGGGCCCTCGATGCTCTTCGCGTCCGAGCAGGCGGCGAAGATGGTCGTGCCCCGATGCTGCCGCTTCCCGTCGTGGCAGGCGCCGCAGTGGAAGCCGCTCCGGTTCGTGGACGCGGCGATGCCGGTCTCGCCCGCCGCCATGGCGAACCCCACGTCGACGTGGCACACGCGGCAGGTGAACTGCACCCGGTGCCGCCAGTGCTCGAACTCGACGCCGGGGATGCCGGCGCGCCGGGAGCGCTCCTCGAGCGTGAGGTGCCCGAGCTCGTGCGGGGGCGGATACCGCATGCCGAGGGTGCCGAGCGACAGGAGGGCGAGGAGGCGCAGGGCGCCGGTCCGGGGAGCTCTCAACGCTTCTCCTTCGTCTCGAGCACGAACGCGTAGAGGTTCCGGCAGGCCTGGAGGCGCTTGGTGAAGACCTTGCGCTCGGGCTCGGGGAGCCGCTCCAGGATGGGCAGGAGCGCGTCGGACCGCTCGACGAGGCTGCGCAGCTCCTCGGCGGAGAGCGCCATGGCGTCCTGGGTCTTCGCGCAGATGTCCTCGAACTCCGCGCGCCAGCCCTCGTCGGCCCGCGCCGCCGGCGCCGCCATCCGGGGCGCCGCTGGCGCCGCCGCGGGAAGCGCCCCGGCCATCGCCGCCGCGACCGCGATGGCGCGCCACCGTCCTGGGCCCGTCATCGTCACCTCAGCGCACGGCCTTCACGTGGCAGCGCTGGCAGTCGGTCATGGGGAAGGCCACGTTGACGTGGCAGACGCCGCAGTACTTGCCCTCGAAGATGTCGACCATCGTGTACTTGGTCGTCCCCTTCTTCACGCCGACGAAGATCTCCGGGTGGCACAGCTCGCAGCCGTTCCAGACCGTGTGCTTCGCGTGGGAGAAGACGATCTCGGGCATGCTCTCGACCTTGGGCGACAGGGCGAAGTCCTTCTGTGCGGTGAAGGACTGCCGCTTGATGGAGATGCCCTCGAGGAAGTCCACCGGCTTGATGAGCCCGTCCTGCTCGGCCTTCTCCCAGTCGACGCCGTTCCCGAAGCGTCCGCGCGGCAGGTTGCGCGTGACCGAGGCGAAGTCGTCCATGGGCTTCACGTCCTTGCCGTAGGAGTGGCAGCGGTAGCAGGTGTCGCGGGGCGGGAAGCCGGCGGGCATCTTCTGGCAGGCCTCGAAGACGGTGCCGCCGTCGAACTTGCGCTTCCGGTCGTGGCAGGCGCCGCAGTAGTAGCCCGCCATGTTGTCGGCGGCCTTGATGCGGGTGGAGCCGGGCGACATGCCGAAGCCGATGTCCACGTGGCAGAGACGGCAGGTGAACTTCCCGCGGTGCGCCCAGTGCTCGAACACGACCGGCGGGAGCTTCGCGGCCGTGGAGCCGTTGTCGATGACGACGCGGCCGTACTCGTGCGGCAGGGGGCGGCGCTTCTTCATGCCCCCCGGTTCACCTGCGGCGAAGGCCGAGAACGCGAACGCCAGCGCCAGGGCGGCGCCGGGCAGGCGGCGGTTCATCCTGTCCCCCTTCCACGCGCCGGCCGGATTCCGCTGGCGCGCTCCCGCGTGACTGCGAGGTGAGACAGTATACTGCGTACGCTCGACGAACGGGGCGCGTCGATTCGACGGATCCGAGGACGCCAGGCGGAGTGATTTTGATCAGGAACGCGCTCGCGCGAGGCGCGCTCGCGGTGGCATGAGCGTCGAGGCGGGAACCGCCGGCCCAGGGCTTCGGGTTCTCCGACCCGGCAGGTACACTGCCGCGCAGGAATGGACCGCCCCCGGACCGTCCTCTACGTGGAGCACGCAGGCGAGCTCGGCGGCGCGTGCGTGAGCCTGCGGGAGATGCTGTCCGCTCTGGACCCCGCGCGCGTCCGCCCGATCGTGGCGATGATCCGACCCTCCGACGAGCTGAAGCGCTTCTACGCGGACCGGGGCATCGAGGCGTTCTCGTGGGAAGGCATCGCCGCCCTCGAGCACACCACGGCGAGGTGGGCGTCCGTGTGGCGGCCCGCGTCCTGGCCTCTCGGCATTCGCACCATCGCGGGTTGGCGTCGCGGCGAGCGCCGCACCCTCGGGCTGGTGGAGCGCGTGGGGCCCGATCTCGTCCACCTCAGCTCCGCCGTGCTCGCGCCCTCGGCTCGCGCGCTGCATCGATCGGGCGTTCCCTTCGTGTGGCACGTGCGCGAGATGCCGGTGCGCGGCCACCTCGGTGCGCGCTCGGCGGCGCTTCGCGCAGCCATGCGAGATTGGCCGGACGCCCTGGTGTTCCTCTCGGGCGGGGCACGCGATGCCTGGGGTGCACCTCCGCACAGCGCCGTCGTCCCCGAATTCGTCGATCTCGCGCGCTTCCGGCCCGATCTGGATCGTGGGAGGGCCCGGGCGCGCCTCGGCCTCGACGGGCGAGCGCCTGTCGTGCTGTACGTGGGGGGGATGTCCGCCATCAAGGGCGTCCTCACTCTCCTCGGGGCCCTGACCCGCGTGCGCCGCCGCCTCCCGGAGCTCGTGTGCCTCATGCCCGGTGGCGCGACCGCGCCGGGAACGCTGGTGCGCTTCGCCTCGGCGCTCGTTCCTGCGCTCACGCTGACGGGGCGGATCCGCGAAGCGATCGCGTCGGGACGGCTGGACTCCGTCTGCCGCCGCTTGCCGTTCACGTCGGACATGCCGGAGATGATGGCAGCGAGCGACGTGCTCGCCTTCCCTTCCACGGTGGACCACTTCGCGCGACCGGTCGTCGAGGCGGGCGCGATGGCGAGGCCGGTGGTGGCGTCGCGGCTTCCCATGATCGAGGAGCAGGCGGGTCGCGAGGGCGGCGCCATCCTCGTGCGCCCCGGGGACGCTCGCGAGCTCGCCGACGCCCTTCTCGAGGTGCTGGCGCGGCCGGATCGCGCGAGGGCGCTCGGGGAGCGCGGCCGGGAGACCGCGACGCGGCGGTTCGACCTCCGGAGGAACACGGACGAGGTGATGGCGCTGTACGACCGCGTCCTGGAGTCGAGATCGATCTCGCGGTCGGGGTCGGCGGGGTTCACGCGATGCGCGTGACGATCCTCACCCCCACGTTGAACGCGGAGCGCTTCATCCCGGATTGCCTCTCGTCCATCCGCGCCCAGACGTACCCGCGCGAGAAGATCCAGCACCTCGTCCTGGACGGGGAGTCCGCGGACGCGACGGCGCGCCTCGCCCGCGAAGCCGGCGCCGAGGTGGACGTGGCCCGGGACGGCTCGCTGTACCAGGCGATGAACCGCGGGGTGGCGCTGGCCCGCGGCGAGATCGTCGGATGGCTGAACGCCGACGACGTGCTCAGGCCGAACGCGGTCGACGCGGTCGCTCGCGCCTTTCGCGCCGCGCCGAACGCCGAGATCGTGGTCGGCGACTGGGAGCTGGCCTCGTCCCGCTCGCGGGAGATCGTACGAGCGCGCCCGGATGCGCTCCAGCGGATCCGCCTCGGCCGCCGGCACGGTGGGTGGATCGCGCCGCTCGCGGTGTTCTTCCGAACGAGCACGCTGAGGGCGCTCGGCCAGTACGCCGCGTCGTACCGAATCGCCGCGGATCTGGACCTGTGGCTCCGCACGGCCGCGCGGGAGCCGCTTCCGAGGGTGGTCCACGCGGGAGCGGTGATCGGCACCTTCCGCGCGCACCCGCATTCGCTCAGCAGCGGCGGCACGCGCCTCGAGAGCGCCCGCGAGAGCGCCCGCGTCGGGTTGAGCTGGTACGAGAACGCATCGGCGCCGGCGGGCGTGCGCCGTTATGCGCTGTTCATTCACCGCCGGTACACGTACCTGCAGCGGATGTGGGAAGCAGGCGATCGAGGATTCCCGACCCGCGCCTGGGCCGCGCTCGCGTGCTACCGCGAGCTGCGCGCGCTCGGGCCCGGAACCGTTCGCGACATGCGGACCGGGGTGACGGACTCATGACGCGTCATGAGGACGATCGCCGGGACCCGGCCGCCCGGGGCGGGTCGTGGCGAGGCGAGCCGGCCACGGCGTCGCCGGAGGTGCGGGCGTCGGCATGAGCGAGGAGGCTCCCATCGTGTCGGGGGTGCCGCCACGCCCGCTTCGGCGCTGGCTCGAGGCGCTGGTCGGCCTCCGGCAGCCGCGCGATCCCGGCGAGGAGCGCACGCTCGGGATCGCGCGCGGGGCGCTGTCCTCCCTCGCCGCGCAGGGCATCTCGATCGTCACGGGCTTCCTCGCGGTGCCGCTCGCCATCGGGTACCTCGGCGCGGAGAGGTACGGTGCCTGGGCGATCATCGGCTCGATCCTGGCGTGGCTCACGGTCGCGGACCTGGGCATAGGCAATCAGCTCACGAACTCCCTCTCGGCGGCCCGCGGCCGCCGAGACGTCGGCGAGGCCCGCGCCCTCGTCTCGACCGCGACCTTCGCGCTGGCCGCGCTCGGCGCGCTGCTGCTCGTCGCGAGCGCCTTGAGCTGGTGGCTCCTCGACTGGCCGCGCATCTTCAATGTCGAAGGAGCTGGGGCCGTGGCCGAGGTGGCCCCCGCCGCCGGCATCGCGCTCGCGGGGTTCGGCGCGGCCTTCCCGCTCGCGGTGGCGGAGCGCGTGTACACGTCGTACCAGGACGGCGCGGTCGCGAACGCCTGGAACGTCGCCGCGAGCCTGGCGGGGCTGGCGGGCCTCTTCCTCGCCACGCGCACCGGGGGAGGGCTCGTGGCCGTGGTCGCCGCCACCACGGCGGCGGGCCTCGCCGTGCGGGGCGCGAGCGCCGCCTGGCTCTTCAGGGCGCGGCGGCCCGAGCTGCGGCCGGCGCGCGCGGACGTCACCCGCGAGCGGCTCCTCCACTTCGGCGCGCGCGGGAGCGAGTTCTTCCTCGTGCAGATCGCCGCCCTCGTGCTCTACAGCACCGACAACCTCATCATCGCCCAGGTGCTCGGGGCCGAAGCCGTGACGCCCTACGCGGTCGCGTGGCGGCTCTTCGCCGTCCCCGGCATGGCGTTCAGCGCCGCGTTTCCGTACCTGTGGGCCGCGTACGCGGAGGCGCTGGCGCGCGGGGACCGCGCGTGGGTGCTGCGGGCCCTGAGGTGGAGCGTGGTCGGCGGGACGCTGGTCGTGGCCGCCCTCACGCTTCCGCTCGTCGCCTTCGGCCGCGAGATCATCCGCTTCTGGGCCGGGCGGGCGGCGGTGCCGCCGTGGCCGACGCTCGCGTGGCTCGGTGCGTGGAACCTCGTGCTCACGCCCATGAACGCCATCGTGTGCCTCCTCAATGCCGCGGGGAAGATCCGGTGGCAGGTGTACGTGGGCGCGGTCACCGCCCTCGCCAACGTCGCGGTGTCCATCTGGTGGGCGAAGGCGTTCGGCGTCTCCGGCGTGATCGCCGCGACGGTCGTCACCTACGTGCTCTGCGTGATGGCTCCGGCCACGTTCGTCGGCGTTCGCACCGCGCGGAAGCTGGCGGCCCGGCCGTGAGGCCGCACCTCACGTGTCCGGCGGCGAGCTCAGGAGCGCCGCGTCGTCGGACCCGAGCGGCGCGCCCGCGACCTCTCGGTACAGCGCGCGGTAGGTCCGCGCCGTCCGGTCCCAGCTGAACCGCCTCACGCGCTCCGAGCCGCGCCGCGCCAGCTCCGCTCGGAGCTCCGCGTCGCGCCAGAGCCGGATGAGCGCGTTCGCCATGGCGCCGGCGTCGCGCGGGTCGAAGAGCAACGCGGCATCTCCCGCCTGGCTCGGGAGGCACGTGACGTTCGAGCACGCCACGGGGAGGCCGGCGGCGAACGCCTCGAACACGGGCATCCCTCCGCCCTCGAAGAGCGTCGGGAACACGAGGAAGCGCGCGAGCCGGTAGAGGCAGCGGATCTCCAGCGGCGAGACGTATCCGACGAACCGCACGCCGCGCGCGCCGCGGCTCTTCATGCGCCGCTCGATGACCGGGTAGAAGTCGTTCTGCTGCCCGGGGCAAACGACCTCCACGGCCTCGCCGCGCCGCCGTGCCATCTCGACTGCCTCGATGAGGCCGAGATGGTTCTTGTGCGGATAGGTCTGGGCGGGAAAGACGGCGAAGGCCTCCGGCAGCAAGAGCCTCCGGCGCGTTCGCTCGAGGTCCTCGGGCGTCGGCTCCGCGTACTCCTCGGTCACCGGCGCCCAGGAGATGACGCGCACCTTTTCGGCGGGCACGCGGAGGTGCCTCACCACGTCATCCTTGATCCAGCTCGACATGACGACCACGCTCCGCGCCGCCCGCGCCAGCTCGGGGTAGGTCCTCGCCCGCCAGCGCCGCTGGTACCTCGAGAAGAACCGCGGGAGGTGGACGTGCTGGAGGTCGAACGGCTGATAGATCGTCGGCACGGACGTCGTGAAGCCGGCCTGCAGGGTGAGGTGGACGACGGCGGCGCCGCTCCGCTCGACGGTGCCGTCGGAGGCGGGAACGCGGATGGGCCGGAGGCCGTCGACGAACGAGCCGATCGCCCTGCGCGCTCCCCGCGGCAGCACCGCCTGGAGGAGCCGCCTCGGCCCCGAGACCGATTCGCTCGGTCGCGCCGCGTCGAGCGGGCGGCACGGGCCCGAGAGGTGGGGCTCGAGCCAGGCGCGATCGCCGGGATACGAGAGGAAGAGGTACTCCTCGTCACCATCGGTGAACCTGGAGAGACCGCTCGCGAGCCCCATGACGAACTGCTGGACGCCGCCGGCGGACCCGTCGGGAATGCGCGCGTCGAGACAGACCTTCAGCTTCCGGAGGGTCATCGAGGAGAGCTCGCCGACGCCAGCGCGAACGGTCCGCGCAGCGAGAGGCCGGGAGTCCCGTCGGGCGCGCAGGGAAGGGGAGCCCGCCAACACTGGTCCGTACCTACCGGTACGTTCAGGACACCACCGCCGACGGTCGTTCGCGCCCTCACGGCGGGCTGCGGCAGCTCCGGCCAGCGAGTTGCGCTGAACTTGCCGGGTGAACGCAATTGCACGATCCACGGATTGGCGGCGGCGAGAATGAGAGCGCAGCCGAGAAACGATAGACGCATGACCCTCCGCCGGAACCGGGACCCGGCCGGGCCTTCGCTTGCGTGACGCGAGATCGCGGCCGCAACGGGAAGCAGCGCCAGGGCGAACAGCGCGCCGACGGCGAACCGGGGATCGGGTGCCGACACGAACCAGAAGCCCACTGCGCCGAGCGACAGCGCGAACGGCGCCCAGAAAGACGCGTCCAGCGATCGAATCGAGCGACCGAGGCTCGCGAGCCCGCCCGACAGGAACGACAGCGCGCCCACGAAGGCTCCCTCCTGGATGCTGCGTAGCGCCCAGGGCCCGAGCCACCGCCAGTCGCCCAGCACCCGGGATGGCTCGAGCAGCGGCCGGCGCGCCCAGCTCGCGATCCAGTCTTGCATGAGCTGCGCATCCGCCCGGGTCACCGCCCAGGGGAGAGCGCCGACGCAGCTCTGCGGCACCGGGTAGAGGAGGCATCCGGAGGTCATGAGGCCGCGCAGGCCCCACGGGACGACGGCGGCGGCGGAGACGCCGGCGATCCAGAGGAGGCGCCTGCGGCCGACGGCCGCGCGTTGCCACGAGAGGAGGATGGCGCTGCCCGCTGCCAGCGGAAGCGCCGAGGGCTTGATCGTGAGCGCGAGGACGGAGAACAGCGAGGCGGCCGTGGCGAAGGCCTCGAATTGCGCTCGACGCGCGAACGCCGTCGACCACAGCGCTGCGGAGAGGAACGTCAAGATCCAGACGGGCCCGTCGGGGCTCATGGAGCCCAGCGTCCGGCAGGCGAAGCACGACGGCACCGCCACCGCAGCCAGATAGACGACGTCGCGAGACCAGGTGCCCTTCCGTAGGAGATTCACGGCCCCGAGCAAGGCGGCAATCGCGAACACGATGGGGAGGATGCTGAGCACGAACGAGCTTCTGCCCCGGAGGGGCGGGATCTCGATGAGGGCGGCGATGGCAAACCAGGAAGAGTTGAAGCCGAGGCGTCCGTGCAGGTTCGCAATCCCCAGCGCTGCATCGGGCCCCTTCATCCATTCGACCGCTTGCAGGTAGTAGAGCCCTTGGTCCCCAAACAATCCCGGAATCTGGCCCAGGGCGCTCAGCGCCGCGACGGCAACGAGCAGGGCGACGAGGAAGAGCCGGTTCGATGCGGCGAACTGCCGCGCCTCGATGCCGAATCCCAACAGGCCCGCGCCGAGGACCGCGAGGGCGGGGAGGTCCCCCACCGGCCCGAAGATGCTGGCCCACATGGCGACGACGGCCATGGCGAGCAGTCCCACGAAACCCGAGATGGCGATGCGGAGGTCGGACGGGCTCGGCGCACGGACGAGACGGCCCAGCCCGACCGCCGCGGCGCCCCAGACGACGGTCCACAGCATGATGAGGATCATCCGAGGTGAGCTCCCGATCGCGTCGGCCATTGTACCGAAACGTGCTCCGATGGCCTGGCGCCATGCGGCGCCTCGTGGGCTCGAGGAGCGTAGGCTTCCGGTTGCGCCGCGCCCGACCTTCGAGCGAGCATGCCGGACACCGCCTCCGGCCGCATGCTCTCCCTCTTCACCATCCCCAAGCCCTTCGCCGGCCACGCCGGCGTGATCCAGCGGAACGCGCTCGCGAGCTGGCGCCACGCCGTGCCCGGCGCGGAGATCTTCGTCTGCGGCGACGAGGCCGGCGCGCGCGAGGCGGCGGAGGCGGTGGGCGCCCGGTTCGTGCCCGACGTCGAGCGGAACGAGCACGGCACGCCGCTCCTCGGCTCGACGTTCCGGAAGATCGCGTCGGCCTCGAGCCGGCCGCTGCTCGCCTACGTCAACGCCGACATCGTCCTCCTCCCCGACCTGGCGGAGGCGGTGCGCCGCCTGCCAGAGGGCCCCTTCCTCCTCGTGAGCCGCCGCTGGAACCTCGACGTCGCCGAGCCGCTCGCCTTCGATCCGGGCTGGGCGGAGGCGCTCGAGGAGCGCCTGCGGCGCTCCGGGGAGCTCTTCCGCCGCGACGCCATCGATCTCTTCGTCTTCCCGCGCGAGAGCCCGCTCGTGGACCTGCCGCCCTTCGCCGTGGGGCGCCCGGGCTGGGACAACTGGTTCATCTTCCGGGCGCGACAGCTCCGCATGCCCGTCATCGACGCCACGCCGTCCGTCACGCTCGTCCACCAGAACCACGGCTACGGCCACGTGCCGGCGAGCACCGGCGACCGCTGGGAGGGGCCGGAGGCCCGGCGCAACCGGGCGCTCATGGGCGGCTCGGAGCGGTTCTTCGACATCGGCGACGCGACGCACGTGCTCGAGCCCTCCGGGCTCCGCAAGGCGAGCGGGCTTCGCCGCGCCCTGCGCGGGCTCGAGACGGCCCACCTCGCCGTGCCGGCGCTCGCGTTCGTGGGGCGGCTCGGCTTCGCCATGCGCGGCATCCCCGTGGTGGCGCGGCGGCTCCTCCACGGCGGGAGGGCGGGCCGATGACGGCGCCGGCCGCGAGCATCGTCATCGGCGTCTACAACCGGAGCCGGCAGATCGTGCCGTGCCTCGAGAGCCTCCTCGCCTCCACCTTCCAGGACTTCGAGATCGTGCTCGTGGAGGACCGCTCCAGCGACGACTCGGCTGCGGTCCTCGAGCGCTTCCGGCGGGACCACCCGGAGCGCCGCATCGAGGTCGTCCACAACGAGCGCAACCTGGGCGCCTGCGGCGCGCGCAACGTCGGCATCGAGCACGCCCGCGGGGCCTGGATCTTCTTCATCGACTCCGACTGCATCGTGGAGCCCACCTGGCTCGAGGAGATGTTGCGGGCCACGGCGGGCGGCGCCGCCGGGCTCTCCGGCACGGTGCGGGACAAGCCTCCGGACAGCCTGGCGGAGCGCGCCTACGTCGGGTCCTGCCTCATCTCGCGCAAGGCGCCGAACCTCATGGAGTGCAACATGGGCCTGCGCGCGGACCTCGCGCGCGAGTATCGCTTCGACGACGCCATCGCCTACGGAGGGGAGGGCGACGATCTCTCGCGCCGCCTCGCCGCGGGGGGCCACGCCATCGCCTTCGTGCCCGCCGCGGTCGTCCACCATCACCACGTGATGGGGCTGCGCGGCTACATGCGCATGGCGGTCCGGCTCGGGCAGGGCCACACGCGCTACTGGTACAAGCACGACCTGTGGGTCGGTCGCGACGTGGCGCCGCTGGTCCTCGCCGTGGCGACGCTGCCCCTCGCCCTCGTCGACGCGCGCGCCCTCGCCGCCACCGCGGCGCTCGTCCTCGCGCAGATCGCGGCGGTGCTCTTCAACGAGATGCGCTTCAAGGGCAAGTCGGCCCTCGAGGCGCTCCGCGTGCTGCCGGTGTCGCTGCTCTATCTCGTCGTGCGCACCGGCAGCGTGCTCCTCACGCTCGCACGGATCGCCGTGGCACCGGGAGAAGCCGGGATCCGCGCCTCGAAGCGGCGCTGGTCGGGCGCTCGGCGCGGCGGCACGGCCGCGCGCGCGTGATAGGCTCGCGCCTCGAGGGGGGCTCGATGTCCGTCCCATCGCCGTCCGCGGCGCCGGCGGGCCCGTCGTCCGCGCCGCGCGCCATGCTCGTCCGCCGCCTCCTCGCGCTCGCGCTCGCCGCCTCGCTGGGCCTCTGGTGGAACGTCCAGATGCTGCGCGGGAAGACCGAGCGGCCGCACAGCTGGGAGCTGCTGACGCGGGACATCGAGCCGCTCGTCCCCGCCGTGTCTCCGGGCTCCGTCGTCGGCGTGCTCGTGCAGGGAGGCCCGGCGGCGGCGGGGAGCGACGCGGAGATGGTGGGGGTGACCCAGTACGCCTTCGCGCCCGTGCCCGTCCGCGGCATCGCCTGGGAGGAGTGCGCGGCGTCGGGTGCGGCCACCTGCGGCCTCGCCGGCGTGGATCACCTCATCGTCGGGGCCCGCTCGCCCGACGACCTCGCGGCATGGGGCTCGCAGCTCGGATTCGCCTTCGCGGGCAGGAGCGGGCGCTACGCTCTCCTCTCCAGATCGGGGACGCGCCGGTGAGCGAGCTCGCCCAGGTCCTGCTCGCGCTCCTCCTGCCCGCGGCGGCCGCCTGGACGGCGATGGGTCGCCTGGGGATCCTCGGGCGCTCGGCGGCCGAGCGGCTCGCGGCCGCCGTCCTCGCGCTCCTCGCGGGCGCCGGCGTCGCCTCGCTGTGGACCTTCGGGTGGCTGCTCGCGGGCGGCACCCTCGGTCCGGCCTTCCGCATCGCCGACGTCCTCCTCTGGGCAGGGGCGGCCGCGGCGCTCGGCCTCTCGTGGCGGATCCGCTCCCGGAGGGAGCCCGGGGGCGGGGAGGGGATCCGGCGTCGCCTCGATCCCGTGGCGGCCATCGCGATCGCCCTCCTGGCGCTCGCGTTCGTCCTCGCGGCGCTGCGCTTCGCGCGGGTGGTCGACTGGCTTCCCCACGGCGACTACGACGCCTGGGCGATCTGGAACCATCGGGCGCGATGCGTCCTGCGCTGGAGCGGCGGCCCGGCCGGCGCCTTCGACGGCTGCACCGCGGGCCATCTGGAATACCCGCTCCTCCTGCCTCTCTCGGTGGCGCGGCTGTGGGCCCACGCGGGCGACTCGACCGCGGCTCCCGTCGCCCTGGCGTTCGGCTTCACGCTCGCCGGCGCCGCCGCCGTGGCCCTCACGGCTGGCAGGATCGCCGGCCCCCTGCCCGGCGCGGCGGCGGGGCTCTTCCTCCTGGGCACGCCCACCTATCCGTACTGGGGCGCCGTGCAGATGGCGGACGTCCCCCTGTCGGCCATCCTGGCCGCCGCCATGGGCGCGCTCCTCCTCGCGGATCGCGAGGCGGGCCGGCGGCGCGACGCGTACGTCGCGCTGGGCGGGCTCCTCCTCGGCCTCACCGCCTGGACCAAGAACGAGGGCCTCGCCGCCGCGGCCATCGCCGCCGCGGTGCGGCTCGCCTTCGCGTGGCGATCGGGAGGACGGCGCGCCGCGGGGCGTGAGGCGGCCCTCGTCGCGATGGGCGCGTCGCTGCCGGCCGCGGCCTGGCTCGCCTTCCACCTCGGCATCTCGCCGGCCGTCGCTCCGGAGCTGAGCAGCCAGTCCGCGGGCGACGCCCTCGCGAAGCTCGCGGACGCAGGCCGCTGGGATCGGGTGCTGGCGCAGCTCGGGGACGCCTTCCCGGGAAGGGGCGTGGGGCTGCCGCTGGCGGTGCTGTGCGCGGCGCTGCTCCTCGGGGCGCGCCCGCGGACGATCCTGCGGTCCGAGGCGGTGTGGACCGCCGCGGCGATGTACCTCGTCTACGTCCTCGTCTTCGTGAGCACGCCGCGCCCGCTCGAGTGGCACCTGGACACGGCCGCCCTCCGCCTCGCCCTCCAGCCGTGGCCGACGCTGATCCTCGGGCTCCTCGCCTCGACGGGCGACCGGGGCACCGCCGAGGACCCGGCGTCCGCTCGCGCGCCCGCGCTCCGGAGTCGGCGACGCCTCGTGGAACGCGGAGCGCGACCCGCGACGCCCTAGTCCCCCGACTCCTCGTCCCTCTCCCGCATCCGCTGGTGCTCCGCGCCGGCCTGATCCCGCTCCGCCGAGAGGATGGCGAGCTCCTGCGCGAGGCGCCTCACTTGTTGGGTCAGCTTCGAGATGACCGTCGTGACGTGCACGCTGATGACGAGCAGGAAGAGGAGCCCGAAGAGGAAGAGCGTCGTCGTCACGGTGACGGCGCCGATGAGGTGGGTGATGCGCTCGATGAGGCCGTACCAGGCCGCGAGCACCACCATGCCGGCGCCGGTCACGATCCACAGCCAGGAGTACTCCTCCTTGAGCCTGCGGCGGCGGACCAGCTCGACGATGAAGACGAGCGTGGCCACGCTCGTCGCGACGGCGAAGATGCGCTGGGTGGGGGTCATCGCTTCTCGTTCCTGAGCGGCACGAGGCCGAGCGCGAGCGACATGCGGAAGACGTAGTAGAGGGGCTTGAGGAGCCCCCCGTGCATGCTCTTCCCGTGCGGGGAGGGGAGCATGCGCACCGGGACCTCGGCGAGCCGCAGGCCGGCGCGCGCCACCATGGCGAGGACGTCGGCGTCGGGATAGTCGGCCGGATAGCGCTCGTGCGCGTAGAAGCGGAGCGCTTCGCGCGAGATGGCCTGGAAGCCGCTCGTGGGATCCGTGATGCGCTGCCCGGCGAGCGCGGTCGCGGCCCTCGCGAAGAGCCACATGCCGAGGCGGCGGGCGAGCGGCGGTCGATAGGACCGGCCGTCGAGGAAGCGCGACCCCACCACCACGTCGGCGCGCGAGAGCGCCTCGAGCAGCGGCGGGATCGAGGCGGGGTCGTGCTGGCCGTCGGCGTCGAGCTGGAGCACGGCGTCGTAGGCGTGGCGGAGCGCGTAGCGGTAGCCGGTCTGCAGCGCCGCCCCGTACCCGAGGTTCGTCGGGTGGATCGCGACGAGCGCTCCGGCCTTGCGCGCCTCCGCGGCCGTGGCGTCGCTCGAGCCGTCGTCGATGACGAGGACGTCGCCCCGCACCTGGCGCCGCACGTCGGCGACGACCGGCCCGATCCGCTTCGCCTCGTCGTACGCCGGCATGATGACGAGCAGGCGCAGGGCGCGCGCGGACGCCCCGCCGGCGGCGGGAAACGAGGCCATCCCCGGCAGGGTACCACAGGGTCCGGCGTGCCATAATGCGCGCCGCCGCGGGAGGAGCGGGTGAAGGTCTCGATCGTCACGCCGTCGTACAACCAGGGCCGGTTCATCGAGCGGACGATCGAGAGCGTCCTCTCGCAGCGCGGCGACTTCGACCTCGAGTACCTCGTCGTCGACGGCGGCTCCACCGACGAGACGCTCTCCATCCTCCGCCGGCACGAGGGGGGGCTGCGCTTCGTGTCGGAGCGCGACCGCGGCCAGTCGGACGCGATCAACAAGGGCTTCCGCCTGGCGAGCGGCGACGTCCTCGCCTGGCTCAACTCCGACGACACCTACGAGCCGGGCGCGCTCGACGCGGTGGTCCGCGCGCTGCGCGGAGGGGGCGCGCGCTGGTGCTTCGGCGAGTGCCGCATCGTGGACGAGGACGGCCGCGAGGTCCGCTCCGCCATCGCCCGCTACAAGAGCTGGGTCTCGCGCCGCTACAGCCGCGCCCGCCTCGTGGGCCGGAACTTCATCCCGCAGCCCGCCACCTTCTTCGCGAGGGACCTCCTCGACGAGGTCGGCCCGCTCGACGAGTCGCTCCACTTCGCCATGGACTACGACCTGTGGCTCCGCTTCGCGGCCGCGGCGGAGCCGGTCTTCGTCCCCCGCACGCTCGCGAGCTTCCGCTGGCACGGGCGCTCCAAGACGGGCGCCGGCTACGCCCGCGGTGCCTGGGAGTGCTTCCGCATCGCGCGCGCCCGGGCCCGCGGCAGGGAGCGCCTCGCCCTGGCGCAGCACCTCGCGCACTACGCGGCGCAGGTCGCGGTCTACGCCGCGCTCGACCGGCTCCGGCGCTGAGAGAGCGCGCCGCCGGAGGCCACGGGGCCATGCGGGATGCGCCGCCGCCCGGAACGCCGCGAGCCGGCGGGGAGGTCCCGCCGGCCCGCGCGCCCCCCGGCCGTGCTCGGTGCGCTACTTGCCCTTCCGCGCCTCGATCTCCTTCGCGAGCCGCTCGATCTCCGCCTGCGCCTTCGCCTCGCCCTCGCCGGCCGTCTCCTCGGCGGGCTTCTCCTCACCCGGCTTGCCGGTGAAGTGCGCCTCGCCCGTCGCGAAGCCGCCGGGAGCGACGGTGGCGGCGAGCTCGGTGGCGCTCCGCTTCGCGAAGCCGGTCACCTTCTTCACGATGGCGTAGGCGAAGAGCGCGAAGCCGATGAGGGGGAGGAAGATGAGGAAGAGCGCGCCGAGGAGCGGAACCACCACGAAGAGCAGCGGGAAGGGGAGCTTCACGTACCTCGCCTCCGGAGGACCCTGCAGCCGCCCGCCCTCGGAGGGCACCACCTCGACCTCCCACCTCGAGGGATTCCAGTAGTAGCCGCCGCTCACCTTGTTGCCGCCCGTGTACCGTGCCATGACCTTCTCCTTCCGTGTCAGTCCGTGGAGGTTCGCCTCTCGTCCGCGTCGGCAGGCGTTCCTGCGTCTGCGCTCGAGTCCGCGTCCTCCCTTCGATGACGAATCTCGCGCAATCCACGCCCAATCGAAATTGGGGAAACTGCTCAATCGAGAGAGAAAAAGTCCGGGTCGCGGCGGCCGGCGCCGCCTCGAGGCGAGCGGAGAAACGCCGGGGTCGCGCGGGGGAGCGCGCCGGAGAAGGCGCCGGCGGGCACCGGAGGCCGGTGCGGCAGGGAGCCCGAGCGCGACGAGGGCGACCCGAACTGGCCACTACGAGGGACCGGTGTGTCTTCGTGCCGCAGGGGCGGCGCGACACTTTGCTCCCTTGGTTTGACGAAGGTCATGGGGTGCGGCAATTCGTGGTGCTACGGGTGCCGCATGCCCGACCGGAGGGGACCTGGCTGCGCGCTGGCGCTCGTGCTCGCGCTTTCCGCCGCACCGGTGGCGCGCGCCTCCGAGGCGGGGGATCGCCTCGGAGAGGTCGTCGCGGCGCGGATCGACATGCAGCGCCAGCTGGGCGAGTGGCTCACGAGGAGCCTCTCCGGCCCCGCGGAGCCGTACCGGGTCGACGTCGTGGTGCGCCTCGAGCTGCGCGGCGCCGTTCGCGAGGTGCGAGCGAAGCAGGCGAACGTCACACCATCCGTCAAGGTAGGCGGAAAGAACAAGCTGAAGCTTCCCGGGCTCGGCACGGTGGACGGAGGCGGCGGACAGGCGAACCTCCTTCCCGAGATCACCATCGACGGCGGGACGCGCGTCACGGAGAGCGTGAGCCGGCAGCTCGAGACGGAGGTGGCGAGGATGACGGTCCTCCTCTTCGTCGATCCGGCCATGCCCGCCGATCGGCGCGAGCTGCTCGCGCGGCTGGCCGGCGAGCTCGCCGGGATCGAGTCCGCGCGAGGCGACAAGGTCGTGGTCGAGGAGCGTCCGGCGCTGCCGGCGGCGGCGCGCGGTGCCACCGCGATCGTCGCGGCCACGCTCGAGGAGCGGCGGAGGCTCCCGGTCGAGGTGATCGCCTTCTGCCTCACGGCCGTCATCGCTGCGGGCATCCTCGCCTTCGGGCTGTCCCGGCGCGCCGCCGCGGAGCGAGGGCTCGCCGCGGCGCCGGAGGATCGCGGCGACCGACCGGAGGGTCCTGCCCATGGAACGAGCGGCGCGCGACCCGCGTCGGCCGCCGCGGAGGAGCGCCGGAAGCGGCGCCAGGGCCTGGCGGCGTTCCCGGGGCTCGCCGACGCC
Source organism: Anaeromyxobacter sp. (assembly GCA_036523995.1). Lineage (GTDB taxonomy): Bacteria > Myxococcota > Myxococcia > Myxococcales > Anaeromyxobacteraceae > Anaeromyxobacter. The sequence goes on along the minus strand of DATDDC010000046.1, from coordinate 461 downwards.
ACCCCGAACGAGCTCGTCCAGATCCTGGCGGAGGCCGATGCACACACCGCCGCTGCCATCGCGGATCTTCTCGGGCTGGACGGGGAGGCCGCGACGCTGGTCGAGAGCGTGCTCACCCCCGAGCGACGGATCGAGATCGGCATCGGGCTCGCGACGAGCCGCATCGTCAGCCGGGAGCAGCTCGCGCACATGGAGGCGATGGCGGGCCAGATCCTCGAGAAGGTCCGCAGCCGCGTTCCGCTCGGCGGCCCGGCGCGGCTCGCCGACTTCCTGGCGAACGTGCCGAGCCGTCTCCGCAACGAGGTGCTCGAGGGCGTGGCGGCCCGCGACCAGAGCCTGGCGCAGGCGGCGCGCAAGGCGATGCTGCTCTTCGAGGATCTGCCGCAGCTCGCGGACGCGTCGGTCCGCCAGGTCGTCACGGCCCTGGATCCGGGGACGATCGCGCTCGCGCTCGTGGGTGC
>DATDDC010000045.1:0-12218 GCA_036523995.1 Anaeromyxobacter sp. | reverse complement strand
AGGCGCGCCCGGAGGCTCCGCGCCCGGAGGGGCGCCGCGACGCCCGCCAGGCCTCGACGAGCCGGGGGATCCAGCGGGCGAGTTCGTGCGAGGCGTCCGCCATGGGAACGCCCTTGTAACCCGGCGGCGGGTATGATGCCGCCTTCACGCTCGGGAAGAGAGGCTCGCATGGACTTCATCGAATCCTGGTTCGGCGTGGCTCCGGACGGCGGGGACGGATCGCTCGAGGCCCTCTACCTCGCGCTCGCGGCGGCGGCGGTGGCGCTGTGGCTCGTGCGGCGGCGCATCGTCCGGCAGTGGAAGCCGTCGCGGGCCCGCTAGGGGAAGCGCCGCGAAAGGGAGAGGACATGGCGCGGAAGGCGAAGCCGCGGGCGAAGGCGAGGCGGGGTCTCGAGCTCCAGGACGGGCCGAGGAAGGTTCGGGCCCCGGGCCGCGCGGAGGCCCGCTTCTCGGGGCACAAGCGCCGCGCGATCTGGCTCCAGGCGCGCGCCTCGTGGCCGCACCGGGAGCCGCCCATGGCGAAGCTCGTCTCGGAGCGGGCGGGCGCGCGCGCCATAGCGCCCGCGCCGGGGACGAACGACTGGGAGATGGTCGGCCCCTCCAACGTCGGCGGCCGGATGACCTGCGTCGCCTGCCACCCGACCGACCCGGACGTGATCTGGGCGGGAGCGGCCGGCGGGGGCGTGTGGCACAGCAAGGACGGCGGCAAGACCTGGGCGCCCCAGTGGCACCGCCAGGAGAGCCTGAACGTCGGCTCGATCGCCATCGACCCCTCCTCGCCGGAGACGCTCTACTGTGGCACGGGGGAGGCGAACCTCTCCGTCGACTCGTACCCCGGCGTGGGCCTGTACCGGACGCGCGACGGCGGGAAGACCTGGGAGCTCCTCGCCGCGTCGGCGACCGCGCACGTGGCGACCCGCATCGGCACGGTCGCCGTCGATCCGTTCGACTCGAGCCACCTGCGCATCGGCGGCGTGGGCCACCAGCCGAGCGACGCCGACCCGAGCACGCTCGGCGGCATGTGGGTCTCGCGGGACGGCGGCGAGACCTGGACGCGGGAGACCTTCGTCGCGAAGGACAACCACTGGTGCCACGCCGTGGTCTTCGACCCGAGAACGCGCGGGCGGATCTTCGCGGCGTTCACGGAGCGAGGAGCGAAGAGCGGCCTCTGGCGCACGGACGACGGCGGAAGGACCTGGACCCACCTCGCGAAGGGGCTGCCCGCCCCCGAGTCCACCGAGCGCGCCTCCATCGCCGTCGCGCCTTCGCGCCCGGAGGTCGTCTACGCCCTCGTCGCGTCCGCGACCGACCACGTGCTCGGCGTCTTCCGGAGCGCGGACGGCGGGGACACCTGGAGGGAGATCGGCGGGAAGGAGTTCCGCAACGAGGCGCAGATGCGGTACGGCAACGCCATCGCCGTCCATCCGGGCCGCCCGGACTGGGTGCTCTGCGGCGGCGTGGACCTCCACCTCACGAAGGACGCCGGGAAGAGCTGGACCCAGGTCACGCGCTGGAACGCGGACCGCAAGGCGAAGGCGAAGGACTACGCCCACGCCGATCACCACGCGCTCCTCATGCCGGCGGCCCGGCCCGGCCGCGTCTACGACATGAACGACGGCGGCATGGACGTGAGCGACGACGGCGGCGCCACCTGGACGAACCGGAGCGAAGGCCTCGCCACCACGATGTTCTACGACGTCGACGTCGCGCAGACCGACGGCCGCGTGTACGGAGGCGGCGCCCAGGACAACGGCACCGTCCTCACGACCACCGGCAAGGGCGACGCGTTCTTCCGCATCGACGGGGGCGACGGCGGCTGGATGGTGATCGACCCCTCCGACTCCGGCCACCTCTTCGCCTCGGCCTGCTGGGTCCAGATCGATCGCTTCCGCGCGGGCCAGGGCTGGAAGCACGTGTCGCCGCCCGACCCTTCGCCGAAGAGCTTCTGGATGGTCTACATCGACCTCGATCCGGAGCGGCCCACCACGGTCTTCCTCGGCACCTCGCGCGTCTGGCGATCGCGGAACGACGGCGACTCCTGGAAGGACGTCTCGGGCGTCCTCGACGGCAGCCCCATCACCGCGGTGGACGTGTGCCGCTCCGACTCGAGGCGCATCTACGTGGGCACCGAGAACGGCGGCTTCTTCCGGAGCGTCGACGGCGGCGGCACGTGGAGCGGGAACCTCGCGGGCGCCGCCTTGCCGGGCTTCGCCATCACCCGCATCGAGTCCCATCCCGAGGAGGCGGACGTCCTCTACGCGACCGTCGGCGGCTTCGGCCCCCGGCACGTCTTCCGCTCCGGCGACGGCGGGAGGAGCTGGAAGAACCTCGACCGCGGGAAGCTCCCCGCCGTGCCGTACCACGCGCTCGTCGTGCCGAGCGGCGCGCCGGAGACCGTCTACGTCGCGTCCGACGCCGGGATCTTCGTCTCGGCCGACGAGGGCGGCTCCTGGCGGAACCTCACGCGGAACCTTCCCAACGTGACGTTCGTGGACCTCGTCCACCACGAGAAGGACGGGACCCTCACCGCCGCGACGTACGGAAGGAGCTTGTGGAGGATACGGATCTGAAGCGGCGCCTGCGGTCGTCGAGCGACCCCGGGGCCCCCGTGCGCGTCGCCCGAGAGCATGGGTCGCGCGTTCACCCCGGGTCCACGCGGCCGACCCGGACGCATGCGAGCCGGCCCCCTGAACATCGGACGGGCGGGCCATCGCGGCGGGCGAGCGGTCCCCGGCCCGGCAGGCGTCCTCCGGCTCGCGCGTCGCGCCGGCCGGGCGCGCGCCCCGCGAAGCCGGGGTGGCACCTCGCCTGCAGCAGAGGTCCTCGTGCCTGCGACCGCCGCCAGCGACGTGGGTCCCGCGATCGGTGGACGCCAGGTGCTCATCGCGGACGACAGCCGGACCGTCCGCCGGGTCCTCGCCGCCGCATCGAGGGCGCGATCCGCGCCTCCGACGCGTTCGGACGGTCGGGCGGCGAGGAGTTCCTCGTGCTCTGGCCGGGCGCCGACGCGACGACGGTGCGAATCGCGGGCGAGCGCGTTCGCGAGCGCATCGCCGCGCAGACCTTTGCCGCGGGAACGACGGCGATCCCGATGACCGCGAGCATCGGCGTGACCTCGAGCGACGGCCACGAGGACCCCGATGCGGTCGTGGCGCGCGCCGACGGGGCGCTCTACGGCGCGAAGGGGGCCGGCCGCGACCGGCTGGAGGTCGAGGCGCCGCGCCGGCTGGAGCCGTGCGGGATCACCCGCGCCCGCTGAGCCGTGGCGCGATCGCCTCGGCGCGGGCCGTCATGGGGTCGGGAGCGGAGCGCGCCGCGCCGGCGCGCGCTAGATTCCTGCTCGAAGGAGGTCTCCATGGCCGGCGTCCCCATGTCCGCAACGATCCATGGCCTCACCTGCGATCTCGAGCACGGCCCCTCCGGCAGCCGGATGTCGACCGTGCCGCCCAAGGACAACGGCGGCACCGGCATGAGCTTCTCGCCCACCGACCTCGTGGGCGCGGCGCTGGCGGCCTGCGCGCTCTCCACCATGGCGCTCGCCGCGCAGCGCGAAGGGCTCTCCTGGGGCGACGCGCGGGCCGCCGTCGAGAAGCGGATGACCCCGCCTCCCCGGCGCATCGGCGAGCTCGTGCTCGTCATCGACATGCCCAGGGGGGTAAAGCCCGAGCACCGGGCGCGCCTCGAGGAGGCCGCGCGCACCTGCCCGGTGGCGCGGAGCCTCCACCCGGACGTCCGGGTCCCCATCGAGTTCAGGTACTGATCGCGCCGAGGCCGAGCCGCGCCTACGCTTGGATCGCGTCCTTGAGCGCCTCGCGCTTCACCGGCGCGTCGGCGTGGATGAGCTTCCGCGCCGCCTCGACCTGCCCGAAGATCCCGAGGAGCAGGACGCCGCACACGCGGTCGCCCTCGAGGTAGTAGACGACGCCCTCGCGGAACGGCGTCTTCCAGCTCGCCACCGCCTCGAGCCGCGCGTCGAGGCGTCCCACCGCCTCGTAGCCGATCTCGAAGATGTCCGAGTAGAAGAACGGCAGCGGCTCCACGCGCGCGTCGCCGCCCGCCATGTTGTGGCCCGCCACGCGGCCCATGCCCAGCGCCGCGTCCTCGTGCTCCACGCGGGCGCGCCCGCCCAGGGGGCGGGACGGGAAGCGCGCCACGTCGCCCGCCGCCCACACGCCCGGCGCGCTCGCCTGCAGCTTCTCGTCCACCTCGATGCCGTTCTCGCAGCGGAGGCCCGCGGCCTCGGCGAGCGCCGTGTCCGGGACGATGCCGAGCCCCGCCACGACCGCGTCCGCCACGAGCTCGTGGCCCTTGCCCGTCCGGACGGCCGTGCGGGCCCCGCGCTCCTCGATGCCCGCCACCGTGTCGTTCGCGAGGACCCGCACGCCCTTCTCCTCGAAGTAGCGGCTGATCGACTTCGCGAGGTCGGCGGGGTACACGCGGGCGCCCATGGCGTCCTCGGGGAACACCATCGTGACCTCCTTGCCGTTCGCCGTGAGCGCCGCCGCGACCTCGGAGCCGATGAAGCCCCCGCCGATGACGACGATGCTCTTCCCCTTCACCTCGCGGAGCCGACGGTAGTCGCGGAAGGTCCGGTAGTAGATCACCCGCTCTCCGCCCGAGGGGAGCCGCCTCGGCTGGCCGCCCGTGGCGAGGAGGAGCTTCTCGTACCGGTGGACGGCGCCCTGGTCGTCGCGGACCTCTTTCTTCTTCGTGTCGATGGCGGCGGCGCGGCGGCCGAGGTGCAGGTCGAGGCCGGGGACGTCCGGCAGCCACACCTTGTCCTCCGGCTTCCCGAGCCAGAGCCCCTTCGAGAGCGGGGGGCGGGCGTACGGCTTGTCCGGATCCGCCGACAGCATCCCCAGGGCGCCCTTCGCATCCTTCTCGCGGATGGCCGCCGCGGCGGCGTGGCCCGTCATCCCCCCTCCGACGATCAGATACCGGTAGTCCATGAGCGTCTCCTTTGGTCGGCTTGGATGCTCGTCTTGTCCGCCGCGTTTCGGCGCGCCCCACCCGGAGGGGTTCCGGCCGATCAGGACAGATCGAAGACGAGCGCCTCGGCGCCGTCCGGGCCGCCGCCCGCGAGGACGAGCTCGCGCTCCGCGGAGACCGCGGCCCCGTCGCCGGCCCGGAGCGGCTGCCCGTTCAAGGACAGCTCTCCGCGCGCGACCTGGACCCACGCGTGCCTCCCCGGCGCGAGGGCGTGACGGACGCTCTCCCCGTCCGCGAGGCCCGTCGCGTAGACCCGCGCGTCGGCGTGGATGCGGAGCGAGCCGTCCTCGCCCTCGGGCGACGCCACGAGGCGGAGCCGGTTCCGCCTCTCGGCGTCCGGGAACGGCTTCTGCTCGTACGAGGGCGCGTGGCCGGCGCGGTCGGGCAGGATCCAGATCTGGAGGAAGTGCACCGGCTCGGACCTCGAGCCGTTGAACTCGCTGTGCCGGACGCCGGTGCCGGCGCTCATGCGCTGCACCTCGCCCGGGCGGAGGACGCCCTGCCCGCCCGTCGAGTCGCGGTGCGCCAGCGCGCCCTCGAGGACGTAGGAGAGGATCTCCATGTCGCGGTGGCCGTGGGTGGGGAAGCCCTCGCCAGGCTGCACGCGGTCCTCGTTCACGACGCGGAGCGCGCGGAAGCCCATGTGCTCCTCGTCGTGGTAGTCCGCGAAGGAGAAGGTGTGGCGGGTGTCGAGCCAGCCGTGATCGAAGTGGCCGCGCTCCTCCGATCTGCGAACGGTGATCATGACGTCCTCCGGCCCAGAACCTAAGGCGGCCGGAAGGGCCGTCGAGGCCACATCCGTGGCCCCTCACTCCGGCAGCGGCACCTCGATCACCATCCCGTCCGAGGCGACGTCGAGGGCGCCCCGGTACTCCTCGCGCGCCTGCTCGACGAGCGGGCCGAACTCGCGGTCGTAGCGCGTCGAGAGGTGGGTGAGGACGAGGCGCGAGGCGCCCGCCTCCCGCGCCATGCGCGCCGCCTCCCGCGAGGTCGAGTGCATGGTCTCCTCGGCGCGCGCCTGCTCGGCGTCGCCGAACGTCGAGTCGTGCACGAGGACGTCCGCGCCGCGGGCCGCCTCGACCGTGGCGCGGCAGGGCCGGGTGTCGCCGGTCACCACCACCTTGCGGCCGCGGCGGTGCGGCTCCACCACCTCCTCGGGCCGGACCGTCCGGCCGTCGGGGAGCGTCACGGCGCTGCCCCGCTGGAGCGCGCCGAAGAGCGGCCCCTTCGGCACGCCCAGGGCCTCCGCCTTCTCGGGGTGGAAGCGGCCGGGGCGGTCGTCCTCGACGAGCGCCCAGCCCACGGACGGCGTGCGGTGATCGGTCGCGAAGGGCGCCATGCGGCAGCCGTCGCGGCGGGCCTCCTTCCCGGGCTCGACCTCGTGGATGCGGACGTCGAAGGAGAGCCGCTCCGTGCCGGTGAAGAGCATCACGTCGAGGAGGCGCCGGGCGGGCCTCGGGCCGTAGACGTCGAGCGGCGCCTCCCGGCCGAGCATGGAGAGCGTGCGGAGGAAGCCGATGGCGCCGAGGTAGTGATCGGCGTGGAAGTGCGTGAAGAAGATGGCGTCCACGTCGAAGCCGGTGCCGAAGCGGATCATCTGGCGCTGCGTCCCCTCCCCGCAGTCCACGAGGAACAGCTCGCGCTCGCGCCGCACGGCGAGGCCGGAGAGGTTCCGCTGGATGGTCGGCTGGGCCGCGGAGGTGCCGAGGAAGGTGAGGCGCAGCATCCGGGTGGCAATCTAGCGGGAACGGCCGGCGCGCGGGGGGGTCAGGAGCTCGCGCTCGTGTACCGGCCGATCGAGCGGAGCCAGACGAAGCGCGAGAAGGCCGCGAAGGCCGCCGCGCCGGCCATGGCGGCGAGGGCGTCGCGCGGGCCGAAGTCCTTCCCGAGGAGGGCCCGCGCCGGGAACGTCGTCATGATGGCGAGCGGCACGACCCAGGTGAAGACGACGCGGAGGAGCCCGCGGAACACGTCCGCCGGCCAGCGCGCGGCGTCGAAGATCGACACGAAGAGAAAGGAGAGGTTGTCCACCTTCACCACGAAGAACGCCGCAGAGATGACCAGGATCCACAGGGAGTAGAGGATGAGCGCGGCGCAGCCGAGGAGGAGCAGCGCCGCGACCACGTGCTCCGGAGAGGGCCAGCGGCCCATGCGCCGGAAGGCGACGACGAAGATGACGACGCCGGACATCACGTCGATGACCCGCCAGGGCGCGAACTTCTGGGTCGAGACGAGGAACTGCGCGTCGGCGGGCTTGATGAGGACGAAGTCGAGCGTGCCCTTGCGGATGTGCTCGACGACGGCGGCGAGCGACGGGTTCACCGCGCCCTCCAGGACGCCCTTCATCACCATGAACCAGCCGATGACGACGAGCGCCTCCTCGAAGGTCCAGCCCGCGACCGCCTTGCGGTTCCCGAAGACCACGAGGACCGGGACGAGCGACCAGCTCGCCCAGAAGAGCGCCAGGGCGCCCTGGACGAGGAAGTCCACGCGGTACTGCATGGCCACGGTGGCCGAGGCGCGGAGCTGGACGCCGAGGAGCCGGAGGTAGCGGAGCACGTCATCCCCCGTACGCCGCGAAGCGGCGGAGCCCCGCGCGCCACGCCGCGCGCGCGGCGAGGGCGAGGAGCGCGACGAAGCCCCACTGCACCGCGAGCTCGAGGAGCGCCTCGGCCCGGGGCGTCATGCCCACGATCATCTCCACCGGGAAGGCGAGCATGTAGCGGAAGGGCAGGACGCGCGCCGCCGCGGCGAGCCAGCGCGGGAAGAGCTCGAGCGGAATGAGGTAGCCCGAGAACACGCCGAAGAGCCCGAGCCACACCTCGAAGAGCGCGCCGGACGACTCGACGAAGAAGGCGAGCGCGCCGATGAGCGACATGGCGAGGAAGGTGATGAGCCACGCGCCCACGATGGAGAGCGGGAAGGCCGCGAGGAGGACCGGGTCCGTCGTCACGTGCCCGCGGCCCGCGACCGCGACGGCCGTGGCGGCGAGCGGGATGGCGACGGCGAGGCGGAGCGGCATGGCCCCCACGTTCTCGCAGGCGTAGGCCACGAGCGGGTGGATGGGGCGGAGGAGCCGGTAGGCGAGCGTCCCCTGGCGGATCTCGAAGTTCACCTCCCAGATGACCCAGGCCCCGGTGAGCAGGCGGACGACCAGGGCCGCGAGGTAGTACGCCGTGAAGTCCGCCTGTCCGAAGCGGCCGACCGGGCCCTCGCGCGACACGGCGGTCATGAGCGCGAGCATGACGAGCGGCATGGTGGTGGAGAGCAGCCAGACGAGCAGCTCCGCGCGGTACGAGACCGCCTCGGCGAAGCCGACGCGCAGGAGCGTGGGCATGGCGCGGAGGGCGCGGCGCATCGCCCTCGAGGTTATAACCCGCCGAGCGCCTTCTCGCCGCGGCCCCGGCGGGCGCAGGTGCGTGGCCGAGGGGGCGCGCCGAGATTTCCAGAGTGACGAGATACGAGCCCAACGCCATCCTCGCCCACCGCATCGAGGCTGCGCCCGGCCTCGGCATCTTCCGGATCGCGCCGGACGGCTGGCGGCTCCCGCAGTTCGCGCCCGGCCAGTACGCCGTCATCGGGCTTCCCGCGTCCGCGCCGCGCACGCCGCTCTCCGACCCGGAGGAGAGGAAGAACGGCAACGGCAACGGCGGCCCGGACCGCCTCATCCGGCGCGCCTACTCCATCGCCTCGTCCTCGCTCGCGCGCGAGTACCTCGAGCTGTTCGTGAACCTCGTCCGCTCGGGCGAGTTCACCCCGCGGCTCTTCGCGCTCGAGCCCGGCGACCGGCTCTGGCTGGGGAAGAAGTTCACGGGCATGTTCACCCTGCGCGACGTGCCGCCGGAGGCGCACGTGGTCCTCGTGGCAACGGGCACCGGCCTCGCGCCCTACATGAGCATGCTCCGCACCGAGCTCCAGTGCGGCGGGCCCCGCAAGTTCGCCGTGCTGCACGGCGCCCGGCACTCCTGGGACCTCGGCTACACGGCCGAGCTCTTCACGATGCAGCGGATCTGCCCCAACTTCACGTACGTCCCCATCGTGAGCCGCCCGGGCGAGGAGCCGGCGCCGTGGGGCGGCGCCCGCGGGCACGTCCAGGATCTCTGGAGGCTCGGCGCGCTGGAGCGCGCCTGGGGCTTCGAGCCCACGCTCCGCAACACGCACGTCTTCCTCTGCGGGAACCCGGCGATGATCGAGGACATGACCCGGCTGCTCCAGGGCGAGGACTTCCGGGTGCACGAGCCGCGCGCGCCCGGGCAGATCCACGTAGAGCGGTACTGGTGAGGGCGCCGGTGCTCGCGAGCCTCGCCCTCCTTCCCTGGCCCGGCCCGCCGTCCCGTCGGCACGCCGAGACGCCGGCACGGTGAGACGCGCTCGCGATTCCGAACGGAAGGGGCATGACAAGGCGTCAGGCGAAAGCCTCGCTCCGCGCGTGATACGGGGGGTGACGTGAGGCTCGTCTGCGCATATTGCCGAAGGGTGATACGGGAGGATCCTCACTCGCGCGCGACGGACGTGAGCCACGGCATGTGCCCCGAGTGCGAGAAGCACTTCGTGAAGCTCTGGAGCGGCATCTCGCTCTCCGAGTACCTGGACGACCTGCCGGAGCCCATCCTGGTGCTCGACGGCGAGGGCCGGGTGCTCGCCGCGAACCAGAAGCTCGCGGACCGCATCGGGCGCGACCGGAGCGAGCTCGCGGGCGGGACCGTGGGCAAGGCCTTCGCCTGCGTCCGCTCGCGGCTTCCGGAGGGCTGCGGCAGGACGATCCACTGCCGCGAGTGCACCATCCGGAGGTCGATCGAGCAGGTCCGCGAGACGGGCCGGCCGCTCCACTCCGTGCCCGCCTGGCTCGAGACCACCGCGGGGCGCGTCCCGCTCCGCATCTCGGTCACCGCGGCGCACGGGCTCGTGCAGGTCCTGGTGGAGGAAGCGAGCGCACGGCCGCGCCCGCGCCGGCAGCAACGGGTCTGAGGCTTCCGGCCGCATCTCGACCTCGCCTCGCGGGCAGTACCTTCGTACCGACGCGCGCTCCTACCCCTCGCGAGGCGCCGAAGCGCACCCGGACGCTCCTCACCGTGCCCGTCCTCACCGCAGCGCTCGTCCGCCCGCCGCGCCCGCGGCGGCGCCGCCGGTCGTTCCCGCGGCGGCGAGATAGCTCGGGCCGGCGACCCGGCTCGAGCTACTCGACCTGGAGGACGCCGTAGATCATGTCCATCCCGCAGGCGTAGCGGACCTGCCCCGACTTCTTCGGCGTGAGCTCGACCGTGACCGGCTTGTCGAGCGGCAGCGGCTGGTTGATCCCGTGGTCCTTGATCACGATCTCCGTCGCGCACGTGCGATCGGTCTTGCGCGTCACCACGAGCCTCACCGGCTCGCCGCGCTTCACCTTGATGCTCGCCGGCACGAACCCGTCGGACGTGACCGAGATCTGGTAGGTGGCGGGCGTCGCGTGATGGTCGCTCGAGTGCGTGCCCTTGGCACTTGCGGCGAGGGGGAGGACGCTCAGGGCGAGCGCGGCGGCGAGCGAAGGAAGGGCTCTCATCTCGGGATTCTCCAGTGCGTGGCGAGGCCCGGCGGGCCGCGCGGGGTTTCGCTCCGGAAGAGCAGGATGCGTGCCACGAGCCGGCGCGAGGGGCAGCGGGAAACCCCCCGGGGAACGAGCGGCGCGCGCCCGTGCGGCGAGATGCCGCGACGCCGCCCGGGCCACACTGTGATCGCTCCGGTCACGCGCCGGCCTCGAGAGCGCCTGCCGCACGGCGGCCGCTCCGGCTCCCATCCGTCTCCGAAGGGGCGCCCGTCGAATGGATTGCCGCCCGCCCCTGTACGTGCCGGCGAAGGCGCACGTCGCGCCGAAATCCGCCCCGTCGCTTCGGACGGGGCCGAAACCTCTCCCAGGGAGAAGACATGCGTGTACTGAAGGCCCTCCGGTTCGCTTCGTTCCTCGCCGTCCTGGCGCTCGGCGCCACCGCGCTCGCGGATCACCACACCGTGAAGGTCGCCAAGAGCGACAAGCTCGGCAGCTATCTCACCGACGCGAAGGGGATGACGCTGTACCTCTTCAAGAAGGACTCGCCCGGCAAGAGCGCGTGCGCGGGCGACTGCGTCGCCAAGTGGCCGCTCTACTTCCGCGACAACGTCGGCATCTCGGGGAGCCTCAAGGCCGGCGACTTCGCCACGATCACCCGCGAGGACGGGCAGAAGCAGACCACCTACAAGGGGATTCCGCTCTACTACTTCGCCGGGGACAAGGCGCCCGGCGACACGAACGGTCAGGGCGTGCGGGACGTCTGGTACGTGGTCGCGCCCTGAGCGGGCCCATTTACCCGCGGCGGTGCAGGTGTTCGGTCGTGCTCGGCCTCGGTCCGCGGTAACGTGTTCCCTCCCGGGCGGTTCGCCGGGAGGGAACACGACATGCCGCATCCCATCGTCGAGCACATCCCCAGCCTCCGCCGCTACGCGCGAGCGCTGAGGGGCAGCCGCGCGGACGCCGACGACCTCGTGCAGGACACCCTGGAGCGCGCGTATAGGAAATGGCACCTGTGGAGGCGCGGGTCCGGCGTGCGGCCCTGGCTCTTCGCGATCATGCACGGCGTCTTCGAGAACCAGCGCAAGCTCGCGCGGAACCGCGTCCAGGCCGTGGCGCCGGAGGAGCTGCCGGAGCTGGCGGTCGTCGGGACCCAGGAGAAGGCGGTCGAGGTGCTCGACGTGGCCGAGGCGGCGAAGAGGCTCCCCGATGCCCAGCGCGAGGCGCTGCTCCTCGTCGCCCTCGAGGAGCTCAGCTACGCCGACGCCGCGCGCATCCTCGACGTCCCCGTCGGAACGGTCATGTCGAGGCTCGCCGCCGCGCGGGCGCGCCTGCGCGAGCTCGTCTCGCATCCCGGCGCCGCCGCGGGGGAGAAGCTGGTGACGTCATGAGCCCGGCGCGCGAGCCCATCGAGCCGGCGGAGCTGATGGCGTTCGTGGACGGGCGCCTCGCTCCCGAGCGGGCGCGCGCCATCGAGGAGCGCCTGCGCGACGATCCCGCGCTCGCCGCGGAGGTTCGGGACTACGCGGCGCAGCGAGCGGCCCTCCACGCCCGGCTCGATCCCGTGCTGGACGAGCCCATCCCCGCGAGCATGCTTCCCGCCCGCCGCGCTGCGGAGCGCATGACGGCGCGCCTCGCCTTCGCCGCCGCCCTCCTCCTCGCCGGCGCCGCCGGGGGCAGCGTCGCGACGCGCGCCTGGCTCGCCCGC
>DATDDC010000044.1:0-3642 GCA_036523995.1 Anaeromyxobacter sp. | reverse complement strand
CCTCCGCCTCCGCCATGGCGGCCGCTGCGGCGGCCGGGGCGCTCGCCGGGGATGCGGCGCTCCAGCTCGCCTGCCCCGCTCGCGCGGCGATGCCCCACCTGCTCGCCTTCCATGTCGGAGGCGTGGTCCTCGCCGCGGCGGCCGCAGGCCTCGCCTGGCGCCGCCGATCTCCCGCGGTCGAGGTGGGGCCCGCCTGACTCCCCGCCTGCTTCGTGGTCCAGAAAGTCGCAGGGCCAGGCGCCTCTCGGCGCCTGGCCCCGCTGACGACGACTGCCGGGTTCCGCCCTTTCGGAAGCGTAGTAGCGGCTGCCCTCGTCATCGGAAGCAGCCCGCGCTACGCGAAGCCGCTCACCGTGATCCGTATTCTACCGGGAAGGGAGACAACCGGCTACACTCAGGACTCGACCCAGTGATTTCAGCTAGTTAGTAGTCCATGTCGTCCATGTCGCCGCCCATCCCGCCCATCCCGCCGCCGCCCGGCATGGACGCGGCCTTCTTCTTCTTGGGCTTGTCGGCGACCATCGCCTCGGTGGTGAGGAGGAGGCTCGCGACCGAGGCGGCGTTCTGCAGCGCCGTCCTCGACACCTTCGTGGGATCGATGACGCCCGCCTTCTCGAGGTCCTCGTACTTCTCGCTCTCCGCGTTGAACCCGAAGGCGCCTTCGCCGCCCAGGATCTTCCCGACGACCACCGCGCCATCGTGGCCCGCGTTTGCCGCAATGCGTCGGGCCGGGCCCTCGAGCGCCCGCCGGACGATCTCGACGCCGAAGCGCTGATCGCCCTCGGAGGCGTCGATCTTCTTCAGGGCCTTGAGCGAGCGCAGGTAGGCAACCCCGCCGCCGGGCACGATGCCCTCCTCGACCGCCGCGCGGGTGGCGTGGAGCGCGTCCTCCACCCGGGCCTTCTTCTCCTTCATCTCGGTCTCGGTGGCCGCGCCGACGTTGATCACGGCGACGCCGCCCACGAGCTTGGCGAGCCGCTCCTGGAGCTTCTCGCGGTCGTAGTCGCTCGTGGTCTCATCGATCTGCGCGCGCATCTGCTTGATGCGGGCCTCGATGGCGGCCTTCTTGCCGCCGCCGTCGACGATGGTCGTGTTGTCCTTGTCCACCACGATCCGCTTCGCGCGCCCCAGCTCCTTCAGGGTGAGCTGCTCGAGCTTGATGCCGAGCTCCTCGGTCACGACCTGCGCGCCGGTGAGCGTGGCGATGTCGACGAGCATCTCCTGGCGGCGATCGCCGAAGCCCGGCGCCTTCACCGCGCAGACGTTGAGCGTGCCGCGGAGCTTGTTCACGACGAGCGTGGCGAGCGCCTCGCCGTCGACTTCCTCGGCCACGACGAGGAGCGGCTTGCCGGCGCGCGCGACCTGCTCGAGCACGGGGATGAGATCGGCCATGGCCGAGATCTTCCTCGAGGTCACGAGGAGGTACGCGTCCTCGAGGACCGCCTCCATCCGCTCGGCGTTCGTGACGAAGTACGGGGAGACGTAGCCGCGGTCGAACTGCATGCCCTCGACCACCTCGAGCGTGGTCTCGAGCCCCTTCGCCTCCTCCACCGTGATGACGCCCTCCTTGCCGACCTTGTCCATCGCCTCCGAGATGATGTTGCCGATGGTCTCGTCGCCGTTCGCGGAGATGGTGCCGACCTGCGCGATGTCCTTCTTCCCCTGCGTCGGCTTCGAGAGCTTCTTGAGCTCGCCGATGACGACCTCGACGGCCTTGTCGATGCCGCGCTTCAGGTCCATGGGGTTGTGGCCGGCGGCGACGAGGCGGAGCCCCTCCTCGTAGATGGCGTGCGCGAGCACGGTCGCGGTGGTGGTGCCGTCGCCCGCCTTGTCCGACGTCTTCGACGCCACCTCGCGCACCATCTGGGCGCCCATGTTCTCGAACCTGGGCTCGACCTCGATCTCCTTCGCCACGGTCACGCCGTCCTTCGTGATGACGGGCGCGCCGAAGCTCCTCTCGATGACGACGTTGCGGCCCTTCGGCCCGAGCGTCACCGCCACGGCCTCGGCGAGGATCTGCACCCCGCGGAGGATGGCCTCGCGGGCGGGCTGGTTGAAGACGATCTGCTTGGCCGGCATCGTTCCGCTCCTTGCTGGAAAATGACGTGATCCTGGGATGTTGTGGGGTCGGTGCGCGTTGGCAGCCACCCCGGGCGGCCGCTAACATAAACCGCGCGCGGGCCCGGTCAAGCAGCGGTTTTGACAAGGGTGCCGCCGCGCGCTACCTCGCCGGGCATGCGCGGGCGCGGCGAGAGGTCATCCGGCGACGGCGGCGAAGGGGACGCGGCCGCCCCGCTCGACGCCGCGGCGGAGGCGTTCGAGGACGGACGCTTCGAGGACGCGCTGTCGCGCGCCGAGGAGGCGTTGCGATCCGAGCCCCGTTCGGTGCCGGCCCTCCACTACCGGGCGGCGGCGCTCGCGGAGCTCGGGCGCGCCGAGGAGGCGCTCGAGGCCTACGACCAGGCGCTCTCGCACGGGAAGGGCGACGCCGAGCTGCTCCTCGGCGCGGCCGACTTCCTCGTGAACCTCGCCGGCGACGACGAGCCCGACCGGGAGCTCGTGGAGCGCGGCATCGAGCTGGCCCGCCGCGGCGGGAAGCTCGCGCGCAAGGCGGGGGACCGCGATCTGGCGGGCGAGCTCGCCTACGTGGAGGCGACCGGCCTGAACCAGCTCGGCCGCGCGCGCGAGGCGCTGGAGCGCCTCACCGTCGCCGAGGAGGAGCTCCCCGACTCTCCGGACGTGCTCCTGGAGAAGGGCTTCGCGCTCTACGAGCTGTGCCGGTTCGCCGAGGCGCGCCGCGCGCTCGAGAGGGCCGAGAAGCTCTGCCCCGAGGACGGGTGGACGCACCACTACCTCGGGCTCGTGGCCGAGCGGCAGGGCGACGCCGAGGAGGCGAGGCGCCGCTTCGGCCGCGCCCGCAAGCTCGCGCCGGAGGACTTCCCGAAGGGCATCGCGCTCTCGCAGGCGGCGTTCGACGAGGCGGTCGAGGCGGCGCTGGCGTCCCTGCCCGAGGCGGTGCGCCGCTACCTCTCGAACGTGGCCATCACCGTGGAGGACCTGCCCTCCGACGAGGACCTCCTCGCCTCCGACCCGCCGCTCTCGCCCGCCATCCTCGGCCTCTTCCGCGGCGCGCCCTACGGGCAGAAGGCCTCCATGGATCCGTGGAGCCACTTCCCCTCGGCCATCGTGCTCTTCCAGAAGAACCTGGAGCGGTTCGCGCGGAGCCGCGCGGACCTCATCGAGCAGATCGGCGTCACGCTCATCCACGAGGTGGGGCACTTCCTCGGGCTCGACGAGGACGAGCTGTACGACCGGGGGCTGGACTAGGCGTAGCTCGCGAGGAACGAACCGGCGGAGGCGGCGAACCTAGACGCCGAACGGCTGCCCCGCGTCGAGCGGGTAGACCGTCACCTCGTGGCGCATCCGCACCATGCGCTTGCCGTCGCGCGGGAAGTCCGCGATCTCGAGCGGCGCGTTCTCGCCTCCGGAGAGGTAGACGAGCTCGCCGGAGCCGGTGTTGCGGATGTGATGGGGGTGCGATCCGGCGGGGAAGCCGACGAAGTCGCCCGGCCCGAGGTCGAACGTCTCCTCGCCGATGTCGACGACGCCCGTCCCCGAGAGGACGAAGGCGAACTCCTCCTC
>DATDDC010000043.1:0-3051 GCA_036523995.1 Anaeromyxobacter sp. | reverse complement strand
CGACGAGAAGGAGCGCTACATCTTCGAGAAGCGGCTCCTCCCGCCCGAGGGCGAGACCCCGCTCACGCTGCAGGAGGTGGGCGACCGCTTCAAGCTGACGCGCGAGCGGGCTCGGCAGATCGAGGCGAAGCTCACGAGCCGGCTGCGCGAGTACGTCCGGGCGGAGATCCCGGACTTCGATCTGCTCGGGCCGCCGGCGGACTAGGCGCGATCGCGCCCGTCCTGGGCGCCGCCGCCGCCCGCCGCACGCGACCCGCAGGAGTGGCCGGGAGGCACGCGCTGAGGCGGGCGGCCCGGGCCCGGCCCCGCCTCGCTAGTCCGCGGGAGGCCCGAGGAGCTCGAAGTCCGGGATCTCCGCGCGCAGGTACTCGCGCAGCCGGCCGGTGAGCTTCGCCTCGATCTGGCGGGCGCGCTCGCGGGTGAGCTTGAACCTGTCGCCCACCTCCTGGAGCGTGAGCGGCGCCTCGCCGTCCCGCGGCAGGAGCCGCTTCTCGAAGATGTAGCGCTCCTTCTCGTCGGTGAGGGTCTTCGCGAACGTGTCGAGCTTCTCGCGGAAGATGCGGCGCAGCTCCTCGTCGCCGATGCGATCGTCGGCGGCGGGCTCGCCCGACGCCGTCACGCGGTCGAGCCGGCTCTGGCGCGACTCGTCCTCGCCGCCGCGGACCGGCGCGTCGAGCGACAGGTCCTCGCTCGCCATGCGCGCGCTCATCTCCTCCACGTCCTTCACGTCCACCTGCAGGTTCTTGGCGAGGAGCCGCGGCGTGGGCTCGATGCCGCGCGCGAGCAGCTTCTCGCGCTCCTTGGCGAGGTTGAAGAAGAGCTTGCGCTGGGCCTGGGTGGTGCCGAGCTTCACCATCCGCCAGTTCTCCATGATGAAGCGGATGATGTACGCGCGGATCCACCAGGCCGCGTAGGACGACAGCTTCACGCCCTTCCACGGGTCGTACTTCTTCACCGCCTGCATGAGCCCCATGTTCCCTTCCTGGACGAGGTCCAGGAGGTGGAAGGCGGTGCGCCGGTACTCGTGGGCGATCTTCACGACGAGGCGCAGGTTCGAGGCGACGAGCTTGTAGGCGGCCTCGACGTCGCCGGTCTCGCGGTAGCGCACCGCCAGCTCGTGCTCCTCCTCGCGGGAGAGCAGCCGGTGCCGCGCCACCTCGGCCATGTAGGCGCGCAGCGGGTCGTAGCGGACGAGCCCGCCCGCGCCCGCCTCGGGCCGGGCGCCGGGCGCCGGGAGGGCCCCTCGGGCGCGGGGCGGCGGCAGGTCGTCGCGCTTGTCGCGGCTCTCTTCGGCCATGGCGGGTGGCGGTGCGGAGGCTCCCCGGCGCCTCGAGCTGTCCGAGGAATGGCGCCTGCCCAGGGGCGTTTGATATAGATGACCAGCCGTTCGCGCAAGAGCGCGGACGCCACACACCACCGGCGCATGGCGGACCTCGCGCGGAACGGCGCGGGTCCCTGTCGGAAGTCGGGCAGACAGGGACCGACGCGGTTTCGGGAAGCGACGCCGCCATGCGCCTTCGACGCGGGCCCCGATCCGATCGAGGCCCGCCTGGAGCAGGACGCATGGAGAATGTTTCGGGGGGGGCGCCCTCGCAGGCGCCGTCCGACTACGTCGCAGAATCCTCCTTCGATGAGATGAGCCTGTCGGAGCCGGTGCGGCGTGCCATCGCCGAGCGCGGCTACGCGACGCCGACGCCCGTGCAGGCGGCCACGTACCGGCCCATCCGCGACGGCAAGGACGTGATCGTCCGGTCGAAGACCGGCACCGGGAAGACGGCGGCCTTCGGAATCCCCATCCTGGAGCGCATCCCGGACGGACGCCGCAAGGCGTCGGCGCTCATCATGTGCCCGACGCGCGAGCTTGCCATCCAGGTCTCCGAGGAGATGGCCGCCCTCGCGAAGCACAAGGACGTGAAGGTCGTGACCGTCTACGGCGGCGCGTCCATGGGCGAGCAGAAGGACAAGCTCGAGGCCGGGGCGGAGATCGTGGTCGGCACGCCCGGGCGCATCTACGACTTCATCCGCCGCAAGACGCTCCGGCTCGACGAGACGATGGTCTGCTGCCTCGACGAGGCGGACGAGATGCTCAACATGGGCTTCTTCGAGGAGGTGACGCGCATCCTCGATCACCTGCCCGAGGGCTGCCAGCAGCTCCTCTTCTCGGCCACGGTCCCCGCGGACATCGAGCAGATCATCCGCGAGTACCTCACCGCTCCGGAAGCGATCATGCTGTCCGGCGACGAGTACTCGGTCGAGAACATCCGCAACGTGATGTACCCGACGGTGGACTCGTACCCGAAGCCGCGGAACCTCCTCTACATGATCGAGATCGAGGAGCCCGAGGCGGCCATCGTCTTCTGCAACACGCGCACGGACACCTCGCTCGTCACCGCGGTGCTGAATCGGAACGGCTACGACGCCGAGCTCCTGAACGGCGACCTCCCGCAGAAGGAGCGGGAGCGCGTCATGGCCAAGGTGAAGCGGGGCGAGGTGCGCTTCATGGTGGCGACCGACATCGCCGCGCGCGGCATCGACATCTCCGACCTCTCGCACGTCATCAACTACTCGCTGCCGGAGGACCCGGCGGTGTTCCTGCACCGCGTGGGCCGCACCGGGCGCATCGGCAAGAAGGGCACGAGCCTCTCGCTCGTGTCGGGCGGCGACATCCACACGCTCTCCGCGCTGCAGAAGAAGTTCGGGATCGAGTTCGAGGAGAAGACCCTGCCCACGCAGGAGGAGGCTCGCCGGGTCTGGACCGACCGCCACGTCGCCGAGCTGAAGGAGGCGATGAGCTCGTCGATCTTCGAGGCGTTCATCCCGCTGGCGCAGGAGCTCCGCGGGCGGCAGGACGGCGACTGGCTCACCGCCTTCGCGCTCAAGTACTTCTTCACGCATCACCGCATCGAGCGCGTGCAGGACCTGCACAAGGCCGAGCACAAGCGCGAGGAGCACGAGAAGCGCGAGAAGGAGCACGTTCCGCACGAAGGGCGCGGGCGCGAGCGCGGCCGCGGCAGGGATGGCGAGCGCCGCGGGCGCGACGGCGAGCGGCGC